>CAZMSM010000079.1:0-8598 GCA_964568955.1 uncultured Eubacteriales bacterium
GCTTTGTTTGTTCAAGTTGATAGGCATGACCTTTGTGAAAGGGATTATATTCTGCGACTATACCGGCAACTATCATTCAATATCCTTTCGGGCTAAGTAAAATTAATCAAGTTCAAATGCAGTCAAAGTCCCCGCCTGCCTGTAATCCCAGGACACAAAGCCCATTTTCAACGCCGGAGAATCGGGTGAAAGAGTAAAATCACGGTTTTCAATATCCGCAAATAAGGGGTCCGCAAATATTCCGTTATTATAATAGTCCTTGCACTGCATAGCTACTCTATAAATTCTATCTTTGATATTTGTTGAATCGCCACTAAGAACCATGCATTTCCTTTGGTAATCCCAGTAAAGGTTACCATCGTCAACAAACTTACCTTTTTCCACACCGGCATACATCGGTGAATTGTTGCCAACGATAATGTTACGCTTTAAATAAATCTCGTTATGATCCTCATTACGGGAAACGCGGACTTGCCCATCGCCATTCATGGCAAAAATATTGTTTTGCACCAAGTTGTCCCGGCCATAATGCTGGTGAAAACCTTGAGATGAGCAGTTGTAGGCAATATTGTTTTCAACCGTCATGTAGGAGGAACCCTCATCCAAATAGATCCCCCAGCCACCATAACCGCTGCCGCCACCGTAACAGCCCACATCATGCACCACGTTACCGCTGATAAGGGTGTTCGGCTGTACGCCGAGCATATAAATGCCACCCATGTCCGCAAGCCAACCCTGGCCGATATCATAAATATGGTTATTGGATATTTTCAGGTAATCGGTCACATTATGGGCATAGCCCCACACCCAGCCTGCGGAAATCCCCGTGTAAAACCCGTCGTGAATTTCATTATTTGATATTTCACAGTTGCGCGCGTGAATAAGCAGGACTCCGATGGCGTTGTTGAAAACTCTGCCATATTTATAGATATGGTTGTCCGTAACGATAATGTCCTTCGTGACATTGACCGCATCGGGCTGAACATTCAAACCCTCTATAAAAACAGCTGTGCCACCGATATTGCGGAACAAGCAACTTTTCACAAAACCGTTTTGGGTGTTGACACCCATTTTAATGCCTGTAGCACCGATATTTTGCAATGTACACGATTGGAAAAATGTGTCTTGAGAATCGGTCACCAAAATTGCCGGTGCAACCCCCTGGGCCGCCTGGGAATTTTCAAGCTCCGTCGGAACAATGTTCCATTGCGTATCCCTGAATAAGATGTTTTTGAAACCGATGCCACTTACACCGTTTATCGTAATAATCGTTTCCAGCTTACCGGCATTGAGCACTGTTGTTTCAATATTATCAGTCGCGAGTGGCACATAATACAGCTTGCCGCTTTGGCGATGCAAGTACCATTCGCCGGGTAGGGAAAGTGCTTCGAATACATTTTCAAGAAAATATCTGTCCCCTGCTTTTGTGGTCATGCTCGTCGGTTTGGTCAGCTTGCAGTAACCGGTCACAGCGTCGTAACTTTCAACCGGTATCAGCTCATCCTTCCAATAATGGAGAATTCTGACATCCACGTGCTGTATATTGGAAAACGCAGAAAGGTCTGCAGGGTTGGCGTTAAATGAGGTATTGCCCTTAAAATAGTTGCTCTCTGGGTAGAGTTGGTCTTCGGCCCGAATAGAGCTTACCTGCAATTCCCCGGTTTTCGGGTAACGGGAACGGGGTAAGCTATCGTCCCCGTTAAACAGTGTGTTAAAATGGTTTTCTGCATCAATAGCGGTGTCTGTGGTCCACATCTCAATACCATTCACGATTTCTTTTTGCCAGTTGCCAATCGGAATAGCTCCGCTTACAACCGGGGTTTCACCCGGATAGGCTTTATATGTGTAGTGCCCTAAATCTTCCACAGTAAATTCAAGTACGCTGTCCAAACGGTATGTCCCGCCGCGCACCCATACCGTGAGCCCTCGCAAGTCCAAATCTGTATTGACAAGTGCCTTGAGTTTTTCTTTAGCTGCCTGCAAGGTGGCCAATGGGCCGTCGGTTCCTTCGGCATTCGGTTGGCTCAGCTTGCCGCTCCAAGTATCATTCCCTTGTGTTGAAACCACCAAATCGTATTGACCCATAACAAACTCCTCCGTTTCAGGCACCTCATTCTCTTCAGGTTCGGTCGGCATATAGACTCTTGGTATAATGCCAAACACAGTTGTCAAAACCATGAAAAAATCGATTAAATTAACACGGCCGTCATTATTCATATCCGCACGCTTACACTGTTCTTCGCTAAGGTCTGCCTCGCCAAGCGCTGTCATCAAAATAAGCTTTACATCAGACAAGTTGACAAAACCGTCCATATCGGCATCGCCATAACAGGCACCGGGTTTTGGTATGACGGCAAATGATGGCAGAAAGCAGGACACAATCAAGGTTATGCTCAATAAAACAGCAACAAATCCGGTAAATGGTTTTTTCATATCAACATCCTTCCTTTGTATTGAGAAACAGTGGGAGGTGATGGAGAAGCGAACAGGGAGCGTTGGGAAAGCGCTGGAGAATCAATCGAGAAGCGGTGGGGAAGCAATTGGGGATCGGATTGTGTTTTCGCTCACAACGCAACTCCCATTGCTTTGCAACTGCTTCTCGCGATGAAGTCGCGCTTCGCAACTGCTTTCCAAGCACTTACAGCTTTCCAAGTTTTTCGAAACTTGTTTTTAGGTTTGGATAGATTTCTTTATACAGTGCGTAGAACTTTGCGTATTCCTCTACATTCGACTTGTTTGGTTGCTGTGCATCACCGTATTCAATTACGCCCGTACAAGCGTGTGCAACGCTGTCGTAAATACCGGCCCCCACTGCGGCAAGCAGTGCAACGCCAAGCGCGGGACTTTCCTTCGAAGCAATGGTTTTGACCGGACAGCCGTACACATCCGCCAGCATTTGACGCCACAGCACACTTTTACTGCCGCCCCCGCATATGGCCATATTGTTCACTGAAATATTCATTTCTTCAAGCACGGCCATACAGTCTTTGAGCGAATACGAAACGCCTTCAATTACAGCTCGCAGGAAGTCGTTTTTTGTATGCATGGCGGACAAGCCAAAAAAGACACCCCTGGCATTCGCGTCCAAGTGTGGGGTTCGCTCACCCATGAGATAGGGCAAATACAGCAACCGATTGGCACCGATTGGCGAGAGAGATGCTTTCATATCCATCAAATCATAACTGCCAAGCGTCGTCCCTTGTGTGGCTTCAATTTCCGCTTGGCAAAAATTATCCCGAAACCATTTGCGCGAAAGGCCGGCGGCTTGGGTTACGCCCATGACATGCCAAGCACCGGGAACGGCACAACAAAAAGTGTGCACCCGACCTTTGAGGTCAATCGATATATCGGAGGTATGTGCAAACACAACCCCGCTTGTGCCAATGGTTGTGAAGGCTTTACCATCTTCCACAACACCTGTGCCGACAGCCGCGGCAGCATTGTCCCCCGCTCCGCCGACAACGATTGTGCCGGCTTTAAGCCCCGTTAATGCCGCAACACTTTGCGTAACGCCGCCCGTAACCTCAGGCGATTCATACACTCTAGCCAAAAGAGCTTTATCGATATCAAGTTTGTCCAAAACCTCATCTGACCAGCAGCGGTTGGGAACATCCAACAGCTGCATGCCCGAGGCATCCGAAACCTCTGTCGCGAACTCACCGGTAAGCTTATAACGGATATAGTCTTTCGGTAACAAGATATGGCGACATTTTGCGTAAACTTCCGGCTCATTGTTGCGCACCCAAAGGATTTTTGATGCGGTAAAGCCGGTTAATGCCGGGTTTGCGGTAATTTCAATAAGCCGTTCTTTACCGACCTTTTGTGTTATCTCTTCGCATTCCTTTGCCGTTCTTTGGTCGCACCATATAATAGAGCGGCGCAAGACCTCTGCGTTTTCATCCAGCATCACGAGCCCGTGCATTTGACCGGAAAGGCCGATACCGGCAATCTCGTTGCTATCTACCCCACTTTTTTGGATAACCGCCTTGATAGTCGCAACCGCTGCACCCCACCAGTCGGCGGGTTCTTGCTCCGCATAACCGTTTTGCGGCTGATAGAGCGGATATTCGACCGTTTCACTCGCGACAACCGAGCCGGTTTGTGTGAAAAGAACGGTTTTTGTGCCTGAGGTCCCGATGTCAATGCCAATCAAATATTTCATTTTAATGTATCTCTCCTTTACGGGCTTTGGAAGCAGTTTTTAGCCAAACATAAGGGCATTCATAATGTTCTCTAAATATTCCTGTTTGCTACTTTCAAGCGAGCCGATGACATCGCCTTTCTCGAGGGCATATTTTTCCAAACCCGCCATTGTTGCCTTGCCGTCGACAATGTCCGCGCCGATGCCGGTTTTATAGCTGGCGTAGCGGCTGTCCACAAAGCTATCCAGCCTGCCGTCTTCAATGATTTTGACTGCGAGGCGAAAACCCAGCGCAAATGCGTCCATTCCTGCAATATAGGCGTGAAAGATGTCCTCATGCGTAAAGGAACCCCTGCGCGCTTTGGCGTCAAAATTAAGACCGCCATGTACAAACCCGCCGGCTTTAATGACCTCAAGCATGCACAGCGTTGTTTCGTAAACGTTGGTTGGGAACTGGTCCGTATCCCAGCCAAGCAGTAAATCACCTTGGTTGGCATCAACGGAGCCGAAGGCATCATTCAAGCGCGCTACACGCAGCTCGTGCTGGAAGGTGTGCTGGGCGAGTGTCGCATGGTTTGCTTCAACATTCATTTTAAAGTCTTTTTCCAACCCGTATTTGCGTAGGAAGGCTAACACGGTGGAAACGTCAAAATCGTATTGGTGTTTGGTCGGCTCCTTGGGTTTGGGTTCAATGTAAAAATAGCCTTTGAAGCCAATGCTTCTGCCGTAATCAACCGCAAGTCGCATTAGGCGTGCCATATTATCCAGTTCCAGACCCATATCCGTGTTGAGCAGTGTATCATACCCTTCGCGACCGCCCCAAAAGACATAGCCTTCACCGCCGAGCTTGACCGTTATTTCCAGTGCTTTCTTTATTTGCGCTGCAGCGAACGCAAAGACATCCGCATTACAGGCCGTACCTGCGCCGTGCATGTAGCGCGGATTACTAAAACAGTTTGCTGTGCCCCAAAGAAGTTTTTTGCTGCCTTTTTTCATGAACTCTTCAATAAGCGGGACTATTTCATCCAGTCGTGCGTTCGTCTGAGCGAGTGTTTTGCCTTCCGGCGCAATGTCGCGGTCATGAAAGCAAAAATAATCGATGGAAAGTTTATCCAAAATTTCAAAACAGGCACGGGCTTTGTTTTTGTAAATTTCCATATCCTCTTGGCCGCCAAAAGTTTTGTCCGCCGTGCCTGGGCCAAACATATCGGACCCTTCGCCGCAAAGCGTGTGCCAGTAAGAAACGGCAAATTTCATCTGCTCGCGCATGGACCGACCGTTTATGACTTCTTCAGGGTTGTAATAGCGAAACGCCAGCGGATTTTTTGACTGTGGTCCCTCGTATTTGATTTGAGGTATCGATGCAAAAATTTCTTTCATAACTTTACTTTCCTCTCTATTCGTATTATTTAAACTATAATAATTTTACGCTTGAAATATTTACGGTACAACTATATAATATATGAGTTATGAAACGGTTTCAAGTTAAATATATCAACGGAGGCAGAAAACATTGAAAATTCTGGTTATCAACGCGGGAAGTTCATCTTTAAAGTACCAACTCATCAGCATGACGACGGAAAAAATTCTGGCAAAAGGCCTGTGTGAGAGAATAGGGCTTGGTGGCAGAGTAGAAGGTACAAACTTCATGGGTGTATCGTTTGGCTTCGATATTAAAATTAAAGACCATACCGCAGCCTTTTTGGAGGTCAAAAAAGTGTTGACCGAAGGAGAGTGCAAGGTCATCGACAGTCTCTCCGAAATTGTGGCGGTGGGCCACAGGGTTGTCCAGGGCGGCTCCATATTCAACTCTAGCGTTCTTATCAACGAAGATGTTATAAAAAGCATTGAAGAATTGAGCGACCTTGCCCCTTTGCATAATCCGGCACATATTCAAGGCATAAGGGCCTGTCGGAATGTATTTGGTGACGATGTACCCGAAGTCGCTGTTTTTGACAACGCTTTTCATTCCACCATGCCACCGGAGTCCTATATCTTCCCTATTCCTTATGAATACTATGAAAAGTATAAAATCCGCCGCTACGGTTTCCACGGCACATCACACCGTTTTGTCAGCGACCGATGCGCACAGCTGATGGAACGCAATATAAGCGAGCTTAAAATAATTACCTGTCACCTTGGCAACGGCTGCTCGATAACAGCGGTTAAACATGGCCAGGTAGTGGATACCAGCATGGGGCTGACTCCCCTTGACGGTTTTATGATGGGCACTCGCAGCGGCGGGGTTGACCCTTCCGCAGTGCTCTACTTGCAAGAAAAAGAGGGTTGGTCCCCTGACGAAACCGACACAGTTCTCAACAAAAAGTCGGGTATGCTCGGTATCTCCGGTGTTTCCAGCGATGACCGTGATATAAAAGCTGCGGAACTTGCCGGCAACAAAAGAGCCGCACTGGCCAGAAGAATGCAACGCTATCAAATACGCAAGTATATCGGTAGCTATATTGCCGCAATGGACGGGGTTGACGCGATTGTTTTCACCGGTGGCATCGGCGAAAACACCCTTGATTTAAGAGCAAGCGTATGCAACAATCTGTCCTTCTTCGGTATCAAGATGGATGCCGAGCGCAACAAGGTGCTCGTAAAAGGCAAAGAGGGCGAACTTTCTACATCGGAATCAAAGGTCAAAATATTTGTTATTCCGACAAACGAAGAGCTTGTTATTGCAAGGGATACGGAAGAAATTGTTGAATCCCTTAGAACCACCCTAAAGAACGACGAAGAAAACCCACATTTTTAAACAGGAGAGCTGCCCCATGCTTGATTTAGACATTGAACAATTTTGGGATGACGATGACGATGCACATGAAGACAGGTGCTTTAGCAAACAGGCGCCGCAGGTGGCGCTGGGTATCCGCATGAGCGAAGAATGTGTTTTTGCAGAGCTTGGCGAAGAAGGGAACCCATGGGGTGATATACCGCGTGAACGCCGCATGGAACTCAACAAAAGATACAATGAAAAAGCGAGAAAAATCGTCGGCAGGGATTTACTGCGCGAATACCTCCCGCCCAAAACGGAACAATTCCCTGCCTACCGCAGAATTGGGGAAGTTTTTGACGGCGAATACCTGTTTGATGACAACTCCGAATGGCTCAAGGGCAATTGCGACAACCCTGCGGCACTGGAGAAACTGCTTGACCGAATTGATACGATGGATTTGCGCAGTTTTATTTTACCGGACAACTGGGAAAGCGAAAAGAAACGACTCTATGAAAAATATGGTAAAAAGCCTTCCGCTTTTGGCGGTGTACGTGGTCCGGTAACACTCGCAACATCCGTTTATGGGGTTGAAAATTTAATTTTCCTTATTTATGACTATCCCGAACTGGCCAAAAGATTCAGCGATACGATAGCAAAGGTACTCTTGGGCTACATTGAGATTTTTATTGAAGAATCCGGTCAGACGCAAGATAACTTTCAGCACGGCTTCGGTTTTGCGGACGACAACTGCTGTTTGCTAACAGCGGACATGTATGAATTGTTCGGCCTACCGATACTTCAAAAAGTTTTCGCCAAAACGTCCCCGCTCCCCGGCGATAACCGTTACCAACACTCCGACTCCGCTATGGGGCACCTTTTACCCCTGCTTGCGCAAACCGATCTCACCGGCTGTAACTTTGGCCCAACGGTCATGATAACCGACATCCGTAAATACATGAAAAACGCAACCATTGACGGCCAGCTTGCCCCCTTTACCTTTATGAATAACGACGAAAAACAAATTATCGCAGAAGTCAAAAGGGACTGTGCAATGGCGCGTGTGGACGACATACGGGGGGTCAATCTTTCCACCGCCGGTTCCATCAACAACGGCTCGCTGTTAACCAGTATGAGGACAGTCATGGCGGCAATACAGAACTACGGAAGATATTGATTTATGACGCAGCAAAGACCGCCAATGGCGGTCTTTTTTTATGTGCGCAAACGCACCTCTGTGCCCTTACCGGGAAAAGAGAGGTGCGTTTTGCTTTTTAATTTTTCGTGGTCTTATCCCCTTGCTTTTTGCAAGATTTTCACGACCTCATCCTTTTTGAGAACCTTGCCAAAGGAAACCACCTTACCGTCAACCACAAGCGCCGGTGTAGTCATAACACCATAAGCCGCAATTTCGGCAAAATCCCTTACGTGGTCAATGGCCGTATCCATGCCAAGCTCTTTGAGCGCATCTACGGTGGCGACTTCCAGCTGATTGCATTTTGCACAGCCGGAGCCAAGCACCTTAACGCAGGCTCCGCCGACATCGGTTCTTTCTGCTTTGTTGTCGGGTGCTTTGCACACATTTTCACACTCGCACGCGACCGATTCTTTTTCTTTTTTCTTACCAAAACCAAATAATGCCATCATTAAATCCTCCTAAAATTAAAGTAATAAAAATTGAAATGCGTTAAACAGATACCCAACAATGATAATACCAATCGCACAAATTGCCACGAACAGA
>CAZMSM010000080.1:0-8283 GCA_964568955.1 uncultured Eubacteriales bacterium
CAAGATAGAAATCTCCGGGAATCCTTACTTGTAAAGGTTCCCGGGGGTTTTTTTTGATTTTTCCTTAATATCGCTGTGAATCTATCATATTCTCACCGCTTAAAGCATTAATATTGCTTTAAGCGGTGAGAATCAAGGAGAAATTTTGTTATGCCCACAGGAACACACATCAAAACTTTAAAACTTTAAAACTTTTTCCAACATTTTGTTCGCATAAACACAGCAGTTTTATTGACATCTCTGCCTTCGTAATAAGCAATCAATAGTCTTTTAAACTCCGGCACTTCTTTTTCAGGTATGACAATAAGCCCTTCGCCTTGGGATATCAAATAATGATTTGCAAATATGACTGCCGCTCTTTTATTGCCATCGTTGAAAACTTGCGTCTTCATGCAATAGAGGCAGAGTCTGATTGCAACATCAATGCCTGCTCCATTTGACGTGACGATTTCTTGAAGGTTTTCCATAACAACCGTTTCTATCGGCAATGGCGGAATGTAGGATGTGCCGCCAATCGTGACCGGAACACCTCGCACTCTGCCACCATCGTTATAAAAACCCTCGTTGACAAGTTTCGCGATATGGCAAAGGATATGATAGTTAGAATCAATTTGAATCACATCTTTATCCAGAATAAATTCCCATGCATGCTTCAGATTCAATATCTTCTGAACATCGCTTGCAGTCATTCCGTGGACTCTGCCGTTTTCAATGATGTCTTCCGTTTGCGGGAATGTCGTTGCTACTCCTTCCAAAACCGCTTGATCATAAATATTGGACTTCATATTTGCTCTGGCAAAGTCTAAATTTAAAACGACTTTTGGGTTTAGCTCTTCTTCTATATATCCCAGGTTCGCCAATTCTCTTTCGATACGTCTGATGTTTTTTCTTAGTTCACGCGCTTCCCTTACATTCCTCAAAAGTAATTGATATAGCTCATCGGAATACACGCCAACATATTTCGACGTAAGACGCCCTCCAACACGTTTTCTTACATAGACATACTTGTTGCCGCTTTGCTCCTTTATTTCAGGGGAGCCATCGTAAGGCATCAGATTCAGTCTTGCTTGATAATCAGCTCTTTGTTGTAGCAACTCTTGAGTTGTTAAATAGTCGTTTTCCATTTTACCTCTCCTTGTTGGGGAACTTTACTTGTTTTTATTGTAGCCTGAAGTTCCCTAATTTGCAAGAACATTTTAGGGAACTTTTGCGTTTTAATTACGTGGTAAAGTTCCCTAATGTTTGAATGACCGAGGGAAGAAAGACACCAATGCATGTTGTTTATCTGATATCTTCTTTTAGCCCTTGCGTAATTTGGGAGAAAAAATCTGCATTCCAAATGTCAAGCGCACCGGAATTTTTAATAAACGGTTCAACATCCTGTTTCGCCTGCACATAATTGATGCTTGCAAAACGATTGCAAAGCATTTCTTTAACATCTCCTATATGCTCTATTGTATTACCTTTTAGGAATGCTGACTTGATGTCGGTATCGACGGATTTTTCTTTTGTTTCTATCCTGAAGTTAAGCCCATGGGAACGAATTTCTTTTTCAAGTAAAGAAAAATCCAGATCTTCCGAGAACCTGTCAAGCCCATAAAAGATGCGTAGTGCAGTTCCTCTGTAAAAAGCAGCATCTTTAAAAAAGCCCGCTCTGCTAAGTCCGCACAGAACGATTTCCTGTACAACCTCTTTAATTGCGTTCTACTTATCATATACGGTTTGCGTATTGTACTGCTTTAGCATCTGCTCAATAATCCGATCCATTTTTCACGCTCCTTCTCAGGTACGCCTGCAACAGTTTGTGATTTTGTGTGTGATAATGAGCCGCAATCTCAAGAAGATTCGACATGTTCAAGCGGAGAAACCCTTCCCTATCAATTCGCAGGTCATCAAACAACAAATTTTCCGGTTCACTTGTGTTATTAAGCGGAGAGATTTTATAGAGTTTATCGCAAATTGCTTTTTCGGGTGTGGCCATTTGAAATCCATACCCATTCTCCGAGTGCAGAATAATATCTAAAGGATATGCTTCGCTTGGTACATCACGATAAGTAAAAGTACCGTATGAGGTCGTGTATTGCTTGGCTCTTTTCTTTTCAAATGTGGCTGATGTAAAACTATATACTGCCTCGGGAATAAGCGAATAATATGCCAACGCAAACTCAAACGACAGATAAGAAGGCCCATAAATGATTGGGGCAAGATAGTGCCCGGGAATGCTCTCGTCCGTTTCATACAGCCCTCTAACAATGGGAACCAACTCCCCCTTGTCTACAAGCCGACGGATCTTTGCTGTTGGATTCACATATTCTTTTAGTTCATCCATTAACATCGCTGTAGTTTTTATCATATTCTCACCGCCTAAAGCAATTACAATGCTTTTGCTGGAGATAATCAAGGGAAAAATTTGTTGTGACCACCAGTTTAACCATCACACACGCAGCAAACCACGGAATCCTCTGGCGGCATAATAGGATTCTGCGCCGTTGTGATAGGCAAAAACATGGTTGTAACGGTAATCGGCGAAGATTGCTCCGCCAAGCTTTCTAATCTCCGCAGGTGTAACAATCCAGCTTGATGTCTTTGCATCAAACGGTCCGAGTTTCTGCAAGGTTTTGTATTCATCTTGGTTTAAAAGTTCAACCCCCATATAGGCGGCCATATCAATCACGTTGTTTGCCGGTTTATTCGTTTTCCTTGATTCGAGCGCTTCACGGTCATAACAAAGGCTTCTGCGCCCTGCGGGGCTTTCCACCGAACAATCATAAAAAATATATTCGTTCGTCTTTTTATCATGCGCGACAACATCCGGCTCACCGCCGGTTCTTTCCATTTCATTAAGCGACCAAAGCTTTGCGGGTTCAGCTTCTAGCTTGGCCTGCACACCCGCCCATACCAGAGCCTTGTGACGGTTCATGTTTTTCTCAAAACGGGCTTTCAATGTTTTAATCAGTTCTTCCCGCTGCTCGGGTGCTAATTTCTTGTTTATATCAGTGTTTTCTTTTGCCATAGTGTTTTCCTCCTAATATTGTCAATACCCTTGCTCCCTCGGCACTATCAATGCCAGCCTGTTTAATATCGCGTTAATGGTTGCTTCGATCATATTACAATTAATCTTTGTCAGTTTCTCAAACTCATTATACCGAAAGCAAGCACAGGACTCAATATTTATTTCGAATTCACACTAACTATACGACTTTGTCAACGATTTTCGGCAAACAAAAGTGCGATGTAAAATAAGAATAATCCCAAAAAACATTGTCATAAATTTATAATTAAAAATGATTGACTTTATGACAAACGATAAGTATAATGTAAATAGTGAGGGAGGGAATCACTATGAACAACTCTACTGAAATAATCGGGGCAAGAATAAAGTCACTGCGCAAGAATAATGGCTTTACGCAGAGCAACGTGGCCAATTACCTTAAGGTTGACCAAAGCTTGGTGTCTATGGCCGAAAAAGGTAGTCGCGCACTCACGTCTGATATGCTCGATAAGCTCGCGGCATTGTTCGGCGTACAAGTATCAGCTTTTTTGGAATCAGATGCCCCTATTAATCCTCTGTCTCTCGCACTCCGGGCAAACGAAATCTCAGATGATGAATTGGAAGCGATAGGCGCCATAAATAGAATCGCCTTAAATTGCAGTTTTATGACACAATTACTTGAAGGTGAACATGCCAATGAGTAAAATGGATTTATGGAAAAAAGCACTTAGTCTGCGAAAAGAACTCGGAGAGGATTCAACTTCGCCCATTGACATATTCGCTTTGGCGTATACAATTGATAGACTATCAATTGTATACTACCCGATGGGCAATAATTTAAGTGGCATTTGTGTCAAAGGAACCAGCAATAACGTAATCGCTATCAATTCATCAATGACTCTTGGTAGGCAACGCTTCTCAATGGCGCACGAATTATATCACTTATATTTTGATGATGACCGGTTAACTGCAATCTGCGCAAAAACAATCGGTACCGGAAGTGAAAAAGAAAAGCAGGCTGATCAATTTGCGTCCTATCTGCTTATGTCGCCGGATGCCTTATCGGATATGACCAAAGGACTTAAAAAGTCCGACTCCGGTAAGCTTTCAGTTCGCGACGTCGTGCGTTTGGAACAATACTTTAGCGTCAGTCGCCAAGCTATTCTTTACAGACTTATTGGCGAAAACGAATTAACACTTCAAGAAGCCGACTCGATGCGTCAAAACGTCATCCGGTCTGCTATTGAGCTCGGCTATGACGACACGCTCTATAGACCGACACCAAAATACAAGCAATACAAAACCTATGGTTACTACATACAACAAGCAGAAAAAGCGCTGGAGCAAGGACTAATATCAAGCGGCAAGTATGATGAACTGTTGCTGTCTGCTTTCCGCTGTGACCTAGTATATGGGGAGGAAAACGAAGGAGGTCAACTGCTTGACTGATTCGCTCTTTTTCGACAGCGATTGTATTTCTGCATTTTTATGGGTCGGGAACGAAAACCTGTTGGTCAAATTATTCCCCGGAAGAGTCGTAATCCCAAAACCCGTTTACGATGAACTCTCATTCCCCGGAATCGCCCATTTGAAAGCAAGGATAGATACACTTCTTTCTTCCGGACAAGCACAGCTAATGGCCATTGAAACTGATACGCAAGCGTATGCACTATACTATCAACTTACAGCAAAGCCAGCCGCCGGGCGCGCGATTATTGGCAATGGTGAAGCCGCATCTATCGCACTGGCAAAACAAAATGGCGGCACTGTGGCAAGCAATAATCTAAAAGACATCACTTCGTATATCAGAGAGATGGGCCTTCAGCATATAACAACCGGCGATATTTTATTGCAAGCATTAAAAACGGGATATATCAGCGAAGCTCAAGGCAATACAATATGGTCTGCCATGTTGGCAAAACGCAGAAAGTTGGGTGCGGCATCATTCACCGCTTACCTACAAGCAAAGCAGAAATAAGATCGAATAGCTTTGAAAGATAGAAACGCCACGATATTGACAGCTTTATCGTATCGTTTCTATTTGTCATTTCGTGTAGGTTATTCGGCTTTCCAATCTCCTGCGTCATTAATGCTTTGCCGCTCTAAATATGAACAAACTATTAAATCGCTCGAATTACCACAATACCATATGCATTACCACTCAATGTTTGATACAATGCAAAAGTTAATATTTTTTGGTGCTTTTGTGCATGGAGTATAATCTTCCCGAAAGGCGGTTCTCCGTCCGATGCAAAACGATAGTTCTAATCAATCGAATACTAAAACAAAACAATACCTTTCCGGTATAAAGGCCGGCACACCGATCATCATCGCGTTTATATCGGTGGGCACTGCTTTTGCTGTGTTGGCTCAGCAGGCCGGTTTATATTCCTGGCAGACGGTGATGATGTCTGCCACCGTCTTTGCGGGTGCCAGTCAAATGATTGCCGTTACCATGTTGGCGCAAGGGAGTAGCGTTGCTCTTATTATTTTTGCTACCTTCATCATCAACCTGCGCCACCTTATTATGAGCACTTGCGTGATGAACCGCATGAAAGACGCGCCACTGTCTGCGAGGCTTTTATCCGCCTTCGGTGTTACAGATGAATCTTTTGCTATCTTTACCACGACAGATGAAAAAAATTGCTCGTTCGTTTATTTCCTTGGGACGATCACCGTCACTTATAGTTCCTGGGTAATCGGCACGGCGCTTGGCTGTGTTTTGACTCAGTTTTTGCCGGAGCTCGTATCAAACAGCTTAAATATTACGTTATATGCGATGTTTATTGGGCTGATTGTTCCAAGTTTAAAAAAGAACAAAAAGCTGACCTTAACCGTGCTGATTACAGCAATCCTCAGCTTTGTGTTAAGCTACTTTCTGCCCTGTGCCTGGACAATTATCGCTGCAACCCTGTTGGGTGCGTTCATTAGTGTTTTTATCCCAAATAACAAAACTGATGAAGCGACAACTCGGGAGGTTGTAGAATGAGGATTTTGCTTTTAATCGTTGGTATGACCGTTGTCACTTATATTCCACGGGCAATCCCCGCTGTTTTGATTGATAAAATGAGGTTGAGTGCAAAGGCGGAGCAGTTTTTGAGTTTGATCCCTTACACAGCCATGACGGCGTTAATCTTCCCGGGCATCTTAACAATGGACCCCAATTCCATATGGATAGGCGTTGTCGGCGGGGTGACAGCGGTCTTGCTCGGTTGGAGGAAAATGCCCGTCATGATTGTCGTTTTAGGCTCGGTTGTCATGGTTATGCTCGCCTACTTGGTGTTTTGAATAAAGATTAAATAATGTCTACCGAACAAACAGCAAATTTTTCTGTTTGTCTGTTTTTCTGCCTTGTGTGCACTCGCAGCAAACCCCACTTCGTGATGAAGTGGGGTTTGTTTTGTTCTCTGTAAGATCTTATCTGACGCCTTCTTTGGTGCGTCAACACGCCGATAGATTGTTGGCCGGTGCTAGGACAAAAGCATCGAGTCTGTTTCCTCTTGCACGCCGGCGACTTCGGCAAATTTTTGAATCAGGTCTGCCTTTTTGAGAATTTTCTTTTCTTCCCCGGAGATATCGAGGATGATTTTGCCCTCATTCATCATCAGGAGCCGGTTCCCGTTGCGAATAGCTTCCGTCATGTTATGGGTGATCATCATCGTGGTTAGGTTGTTTTCCGACACCACTTTGTCAGACAATTCCAATACATTTGCGGCGGTTGCAGGGTCGAGTGCCGCCGTGTGCTCATCAAGCAACAAGAGCTTGGGCTTTCTTAATGTTGCCATTAAAAGTGTAAGGGCCTGCCGCTGTCCGCCGGAGAGTAGCCCCACCTTTACGGTCATGCGCTCTTCCAGACCCAAGCCAAGCTTTTTCAATTCTTCATAATAACGTTCGCGTTCAGCTTTGGTTACGCCCCAACGCAGGGATCGCTTTTCTCCTCGGCGAAAGGCCAAGGCCAAGTTTTCCTCAATGGCCATGCTCGCAGCGGTTCCCATCATCGGGTCTTGAAAAACACGCCCTATATAGGTTGCGCGCTTGTGTTCGGGCATAGCGGTCACATCGACTCCGTTTATCGTGATAGTCCCCTCGTTTACCGGCCAAGTGCCGGCAATCGCGTTGAGCATTGTGGATTTGCCCGCACCGTTGCCGCCAATCACGGTAACAAAATCGCCTTCATTTAAAACAAGGTCAATGCCACACAGGGCCTTTTTCTCGTTTATGGTACCAATATTAAAGGTTTTATGGATATTCTTAAGTTCAAGCATTTTTGCTCATCCCCCTTTTCCCCGCAAGTTTGAAGGAATCCTTTGATTTCGCTTTAAGGTAAGGTACGGCAAGGAACAGTGCCACAATTGCGGCTGTTAAGGCCTTGAGCATATTGGTTGGCATCTTGAGCCATAAGACGAGGCCAATGACCAAATAATAGACAACGCCGCCCAATACAACAAATACCAGACGCATTAAAAAATTCATGCGTTTACCGAGTATGGCATCCCCAAGAACTTCGCCGACGATAACGGCCGCCAGCCCTATGACGATAGCACCTTGACCCATTTTGATATCCGCAAACCCTTGATATTGGGACAGGAGCCCACCGGAAAGCGCAACCAGCCCGTTTGACAAGCAAAGAGCCAGCACCTTCATAAGGTCGATATTGACGCCCTGTGCTTGAACCATTTTCGGATTGCTACCCGTTGCCCGAATGGCACTACCTTGCTCCGTACCGAAATACCAGTACAAAATACAAACCAAAATCGCAGCAAAAATGAGCGTGGTAATAATTGAGCTTGTCACATTGCGAAGAGAGACAATCAGAGAATATTTATCCACATTAACGGCTCTGTTAGCGCCGCTTAATATCAATAGGTTCACAGACCAAAGGGAAATCTGCGTTAAAATCCCTGCCAATATGCCGGGGATTCCAAAAACGGTATGTAACAAACCTGTTACAAGCCCCGCAAGCAGTCCCCCCACCACTGCAACCACAAGTGCAATGGGTGCCGGCACGCCCGCCATAATGAGAACAACCGTCACCGCGCCGCCCACAGCAAAGGAGCCATCTACCGTCAAATCCGGAAAATCCAGCAAACGGAAGGTGATGAACACCCCTAAAGCCATAATCCCCCATATGATGCCTTGCGCAAAAGTGCCGGGAATAGCCGACAACAAATATACGGGATTGAGGGATGAAAAATAGTTTAATACTTCCACAGCTTTTTCCTTTCTTTGTTCTGAACAATCGAGTAGAAGGCTACCCATTAATTGAGTAGCCGTCCTCTCACACCACCGTG
>CAZMSM010000081.1:0-8247 GCA_964568955.1 uncultured Eubacteriales bacterium
GAAAATACTCGGAGGGCAGCCTCCCGGGAAGATAGGTCGATGCCGGCACAATAAATTCAGTCACCCAACAGGGTGGCTGTTTTTTTATGGATAATACAAATTTTGGGTTTTACATATTCAAAAAACAGTGGTATACTTTGTTTAGTTTATAGTGGTTAGTGATTAGCGGCGTAGGAGCGGGCGAACACAGTTCGCCTCTACAAAGAACGGACGTTTCCTCGCCGTAGGGGCGAACTGTGTTCGCCCGAAACTCAGAAGGAATGATTCTTATAATTAAGAAGAAATATGATGTAATAATAGCGGGTTGCGGTATCGCCGGGCTTTATGCCGCGATACAGTTTGATGAGAGCGTACATGTTCTTGTGCTTTCCAAACAAGCGCGCACGGTTTCTTCAAGCTCTCTTGCACAAGGGGGCGTAGCCGCCGTGCTCCAGCACGAAGATGACAGCTTTGATTTGCATATTCAAGATACGCTTATAGCCGGTGGATATAAAAATGATGTGCCCGCCGTCGAAGCCTTGATTCACGAAGGACCTGAGGATGTCCGTCGAATTATGGCTATGGGTGTTGAGTTTGACCGTAACGCCCACAATGAGCTTGCCAAGACGCTTGAGGGTGGGCATAGCCGTCGGCGTATTGTCCACAACAAAGACCAGACGGGCAAAGAAATAGTCGATAAACTGCTTGAAGAAGCAGGGCGACACCCCAATATAGACATTCAAGAAAACGCCCTGATTTGTTCGATAACATGGGTAAAAGGTGGGTTTCGAGCGGATGTGCTGCAAGAGGGGGAATATAGTTGCGTTTATGGCAGCTTCTGCCTTTTGGCAACGGGCGGTATCGGTCGTGTGTACCGTTATACCACCAACCCGGCAACCGCTACGGGTGACGGTATTCGCTTTGCCTATGAGATGGGTGCGAAAATCAAGAATATAAGTCTCGTACAGTTCCACCCCACGGCCTTTAATTCGCCCAACAGCAGGGAACAGTTTTTGATTAGCGAGGCGGTACGCGGTGAAGGCGCTTACCTGCTCAACAACAACAAAGAACGCTTTATGGATAAATACGATGAACGCCTGGAGCTAGCGCCACGTGACGTGGTGTCGCGCGCAATCATTCTCGAATCCCGCCGCACCGGCAGCAACCATTTTTATTTGGATATCACCCACAAAAGCCGCAAGTTCCTCAATGACCGATTCCCCGTTATCAGCGCGGCTTGTTTGGAACGCGGTGTGGACATTGCTGTGGATTTGATACCGGTTTTCCCCTGCCAGCATTACCTCATGGGCGGTATAGATGTGGATATCAACAGCCGAACAACCATACCCCGACTGTATGCCGCGGGGGAGTGTGCACACACGGGCGTGCACGGTGGCAACCGCCTTGCAAGCAATTCGTTGTTGGAGGCCCTCGTTTTCGGGCGCAGGGCGGCGATGGATATTAAAAACAGCTTAGATGCCGGCTTTGCAAGTGTGAGTGAAGAACCTTTTGAGGTCGATTATTCCGGTGCACCCTTGCCCGAAGGGTTGCGCACGACCATACGGGAGATTATGCAGCGAGCTTATTTTGTCATTGCAAACCCGACGGCGGTCACCCAGGGGATCAAGCAGGTGGAGGGTATACTTAAAAGGTTGCAAACCGGGCATTTCGCCATGACGGCTGACTACTGTGAGTCAAAGAGCTTAGCGACCGTAGCGGCGCTGATTTTGAGAGAAGCGGAAGAAGTTTAAAAACAGAGTTTATACCCGAGAAAGGAAGGTTTATGATGGTGTCATTTTATATCGACGAATTGATTAAGCAAGCAGTGATGGAGGACATCAATTATCTGGATATTTCTTCGGACTATTTATTCGATTCGGAACAGCGGGGCAAGGTGAGCTTGCTTTCCAAGGACGACGGAATCCTTTGCGGCCTGTTCGTATTTTTGCGCGTATTTGAGCTGTTAGATACCTCCTTTTCCGCAGTCTATTTTAAAAAAGATGGGGACACCATAAAAAAAGGCGATATTATAGCGGAACTGTCGGGCAAAACGGTCATGCTTCTCAAAGGTGAGCGGACGGCCCTTAACTTGATTCAACACTTGTCCGGCATTGCTACTGCAACAGCATTGGCGGTTGAAAAAACACAAGGCACAAACGCCCGGATTACCGACACCCGTAAAACCCTGCCGGGGCTGCGTGCGCTGCAAAAATATGCCGTCACTTGCGGCGGCGGCAAAAATCACCGCTTCAACCTTTCGGACGGAGCGATGTTAAAGGATAACCATATCGATGCCGCGGGTGGAATAAGCAAGGCCGTTGAAATTTTGCGGGGCAAGCTCGGGCACATGGTAAAAATTGAAGTGGAAACCAGAAATCTGGCTGAGGTAGAAGAAGCCCTTGAAGCCGGTGTAGAAATTATTATGCTCGACAACATGACAAACGAAATGATGGCACAGGCCGTGCAAATGACACAAGGGCGAGCTTTGCTCGAAGCCTCCGGCGGTATAACCCTTGAGAACCTGGGTGCCGTTGCCGGGACGGGTGTGGACATTATATCCTTGGGCGTGCTGACACATTCCGTTAAAGCGTTTGATATTTCGATGAAATTTATTAAAGAGTAAAAATACGGTATCCCCTAACGTGAATAGGAGATGGTGGCATGAAAAAATTTACCCCATATGCCAAACTGTCCAAGCAGAAAAAGAGGGAATGGGACAAAAAAAGGCGCGGTTCGTGGCGCGGGCTAAACCCCATAACACGCCTACCGCCCAACCCCAAGGCATATAGCAGAAAAAAGACGCGGAAAAGAAGTCAGGATGATGATTTCAATTCCGCGTTTTTTTTATTTATTTGTTTATTTATTTTCGTTCTTTTGTTGCCTGAGCTGTGCAAAAAACGATGTCAGTTGCCCCGCACATTCCTCCGCCATAAATCCGCCAATCATCTCCGGGCGGTGGTTGTAGGGCAAATCAAAAAGATTGATGACGGAACCGCAGGAGCCGGCTTTTTCATCATAAGCACCGAACACAAGGCGCTTTATACGCGAGTTAATGACGGCGCCCGCACACATGGGGCAGGGCTCCAAGGTTACAAACATCTCACATTCCCAAAGCCGCCACCCGTCCAGTTTGCGGCAGGCGGCTTCAATGGCCTCAATTTCCGCATGGGCGAGGGCGTTTTTATCCTTTTCACGGCGGTTTCGGCCTTGGCCGACAATTTCGCCCTTGCGCACGATGATGGCCCCCACGGGCACCTCACCCTCGGCACTCGCTTCGCGGGCAAGGCTAAGCGCCGCTTGCATAAAGTCCTTGTCCGTCATGGGTCACCCTCCAAACCGGATATAGTCCAGCGTGATATAGGCAATCGCCGCCAAGGCAAGTATCATCGGAACAGTAAAAACATAGTTTAAAAACCGTTGCGGGGCCGAGATGGGGTATTCCGTTTTGCGCAGACGGTAGCGTTTTTTGTTTAAGGCAAAAACGACACAAGAGGCAAGCCCCAGCACAAAGGCCACCGTCATAACGACGGCATAGGCGGTATCAATCGAAAGGGTGCTGTTGCCGTTAATGAGTGTAAGCAGGACAGAAAAAAGATTATTGGCAAAATGGATAAGAACCCCCGTCCAGATGCTACCGGTTGCAATAACAAAATACCCGATAGCAAGCCCCGCGATAAAGGCAAAGGGTGCTTGAATCATATTACCATGCATCAAAGCAAAAACAAGGGCAGACATCACAATTGCGAAGCGGTCGCCATATTTTCGCAGCGGCTGCATAACAACGCCCCGCAAAGCAAATTCTTCTACCAAGGCCGGGATAAAGGCTATCTGTATAACAAACATAATCTGCCCCAAGACGGAGCTTGGCACCGGGGTTTCCGGCGCAGTGAGCTGAACACCAAAGGATTCCATCACGGTCACAAGCGCGTTCGTGGCATAGTTGCCACCCATGCAAAACATAAACCCGGCGGGTACGGCAATGATCATAAGCCATAGGGAGTAGGGTTTGCCAAAAAGCAGGGTTTCGCCGCGGCGCTTATTATCCATAAAAAGAGCGACAATTAAAAACGGTAAAAACACACAGATGACCGAATAAATAGAACCAAACGCCGTTTGAAAAAGTTCATTGTTGGTATAGGCATCGGCAAGCCCAAAAAACGCGAGCGAAAAGTAAACCGCAAACTGCAGTACAATAAAAGCGAGAACACAAAGCCCTGCGGTAATGCTCAGTCGTCGCAGTCCCTTTATACCGCTGCCAAGCCCCGTGTAATTTAGGGAAGGCGGCGCGGTAGGCGGGCGATAATATCCGCCTGCATAGGGGGTGTTGTCGGGGTTAAAACCGTAATCGTTCATCAAGCTCACCATTTCCGTAAAGAATGCTACAATTATACTCTACGCGCGTAGCTTTGACAAGGTGTCCCCTCCCGCTTGTAATTTTGACCGTTTTGGGTTATATTTATAGGGCTACAGTTCGTTAAAATGACAGATGCAATATTATTGCATGGAGGAAATATGGATATTAAACTAACAAAAAGTCAATTTAAAGAGTTGCTTAAAAACAAGCTCTCCCACTTTTTTGGTGTAACGCCGGAAGAGGCTACGGATGAGCATTACTACAGGGCGATAGCGATTATTCTGCGGGAAATGCTCCGCCCGCGTAACAATGATTTTGTTCGTGACGCTACGCAAGCGGGCTCGAAAAAGATTTATTACCTTTCCATGGAGTTTTTGCTGGGGCGTTCGCTTAAAAACAATCTTTACAACCTCAACCTTACGCCCGTTGTGACGGAGGTGCTGAAGGATTTTAACGTCGAGCTCGAAACGCTTTATGAGCGCGAACCGGACGCGGGCCTTGGCAACGGTGGTTTGGGACGTTTGGCGGCGTGTTATTTGGATGCGCTTGCCACGGGCGGCTACCAAGCAATGGGCTACTCTATCCTGTTTGAATACGGAATTTTCAAACAAAAACTGGTAGACGGATGGCAGACGGAGTTGCCCGACTTTTGGTTGCCCGGGGGCGAAGTGTGGCTCAGCCCGCGTGAGGACAGGACTGTGGAAGTGCGTTTTGAGGGAACGGTTAATGATTCTTGGCAAGAACACTACCACCAAGTGGAACTGACCGACTGTAAAACGGTCAAGGCTGTGCCCTATGATATGTATATCCCCGGTAAAGACGGCAATGGGGCAAGCGTACTGCGCTTGTGGTCTGCAAAGTCGCCGGGGCTTGATATGGATATGTTCAACCAAGGGGATTATATGCGTGCCATGGAGCAAAACGCCATGGCGGAAGTGATCAGCAAAGTTTTATACCCTTCCGACAGTCATCCGGAAGGTAAGAGTTTGCGCTTGCGGCAGCAGTACTTCCTCGTTTCCGCCTCGGTGCAAGATATTGTCCACCGTCATGTGAAAAGTTGTAGAATGATGAGCGATTTGCCGGATAAAATTGCCATTCATATCAACGATACCCACCCGACCATGGCAATTCCCGAATTTATGCGTTTGCTGTTGGACGATTGCGGCTTCCCCTGGGAGGAAGCGTGGAAGATGGTTGAGGGCATTTTTGCCTACACCAATCATACGGTGATGAGTGAAGCACTCGAGTGCTGGCCCGAAGAGCTTGTCAACAGGCTGATACCGCGTATCTATCAAATTATTAAAGAGATTGACAACCGAAGCCGCGCGAGTGTTTGGGAACAGACCGGGGATGCCGACATGGTAGAGCGCATGGCGGTCATATCAAACGGCGTGATACGCATGGCCAACCTGTGTGTGTTTGCTTGCCACAGCGTCAACGGCGTTTCCGCCTTGCACAGTGAGATCGTCAAGAAAACTGTTTTTAAGGACTTCTATGCGCTGAACCCCGAAAAGTTTAAAAACGTAACCAACGGCATCGCATACCGCCGCTGGCTTTGCCAATCAAACCCCGGGCTTTCGACGTTGATTAAGGAGCTGATTGGTGACGGTTTTGTGCATGACGGCAGTGAGCTGCTAAAGTTGCGGGATTATATCGACGATGCGGCGGTGCTCAAAGGGCTTGAAAACATTAAACTGGCCAACAAAACAAGCTTTGCGGATTTGGTGAAAAAGACAAACGGCATTGTGCTGGACCCAACGTCAATTTTTGATGTTCAAGTCAAACGACTGCATGAATATAAGCGGCAACACCTCAACGCTATCAATATTTTGGCGAGATACTTGGCGATTAAAGAAAACCCGAGCGGCAACTTCACGCCACACACCTATATCTTTGGGGCAAAAGCCGCCGCCGGCTACTTTATGGCGAAAAAAATTATCAGCTTTATCTGTGAGCTGGCAAACCTTATCAACAACGACCCGGATGTAGCCGGTCGCCTTAAGATTGTTTATATGGAAGATTATAATGTTACTATGGCGGAAAGGTTAATGCCCGCGGCAGACTTTAGCGAACAAATATCCTTAGCGGGGACGGAGGCCAGCGGTACGGGCAACATGAAGTTAATGCTAAACGGTGCCATAACGATTGGCACGCTGGACGGTGCGAACGTGGAAATTTGCGAAGCTGCCGGTGCGGAAAATGTCATTATTTTCGGCATGACCACGCAAGATGTAAACAACCTCAAACAAGCGGGCTATGTGCCGATGAACTACTACAATAACAATTCGGAACTTCGCCGTGCGATTGACTTTATCGGCAAAGGGATAAACGGCAAGTCGTTTATGGAAATCAGCGGCACTATTCTTCAACATGACCCATACATGGTTTTAGCGGATTTTGCGGATTATCATCTTGCTCAAGCAAAGGCGGAAGAAATCTGGTTGGATAGAGACCGCTTTAATCGAATGTCCCTTATGAATATTTCGGGCGCGGGACGCTTTTCCGCCGATAGAGCTATCGCTGAATATGCGGAAAACATTTGGCACACCAAACCGTACAACCCGTAGGGAACGACCCCCGTGTCGTTGCGTTCCCCGTGTCATTCCACGCCTCGTATCGTTGCATTAAAATTATAAAAAAAGCAGGTTGGACCATAAAATCCGACCTGCTTTTTTATTTTATAGAGGGATGCGGTTTTACTCCGCCGTAAAGGTGACTTGAAGTGGTTTGGAGGGTAAGTAATACGCATTCGCTGCGGTTATGGTGGCGGTATAGGTTTGACCGCTTTCTAAATGCCCGATATTGATGTTGTGTTCCGTTGGAATAGGGGTGAAAAAATAATCAGAAAAATGCGTTGTGCGGAAAGCAATGCCGCCCCACTGTTTTGCGACAATGACTTCGTATTGGCGTACAACAATGCTGTCGGTTGCCGCAGGAAAGTGAATGGAATAGCTACCGTCTTGTGTTTTTTCGGGGGTTATCTTGGCATCCGCCGCAAAGGTCGGATGCGTGGATTTGGCGATTCTGTTTTTGGGGCTGTATGCAAAGGTTGTTTTATCCGCCGGGGTAGCGATGTAATAGGTTTCCCCAATAAATTGGCTTGCCAGCAAATCAAAGATGCGGATTCTTGTGGCACCCCGGGCGTCAACTTCCACCACATACATTTGGGCGGCGTTGCGGCTGCTCGGGTACTGGCCGCCCGTGAGCGGGAAGTATTCCATCTCATAATAACTCAAGGTGGAGGTGCCAAGTGCCGTGAAGGCACCCTGCCAAATGGATACAGGGTCATTCATGGGGTAATGCGAATGCCCGCTAAAGTCGATGACCTGTGGGAATTGCGATAAAACGACGTTTAAATCCACACTGCCCCAGCTCAAACTGCCATAGACGGTGCCGAAAACATGATGATGTTGCAAAACAAAAATGGGGTTGTCCGGATTTTCCTCAGAGGCTTCCTTTAGTTGATTGTAAAGCCATTTTTGTGTCTCAACCGTGTAACCGCCGCCATCCCTGTCCGGGATAAGGCCGATAAAGTGAACACCGTTGATTACGGTATGGAATTGAGCGGGCAACCCGACAATGTTTTCAAAATTTGCGACGGTGTTGGGGCGATCATAACCGAACTCATGGTTGCCAAGTACAGTCATATTCTTTGTTGTACTGCGCAAGTTTTCGTCACAGATGTCCTTGAACTTTTGCAACTGAGTCAGTGAGCCGTGGTCTGTAATGTCACCGCAAAAAACAACGCTGTCAAGATTTGTATAGCTGCTGCTGTTTTCGGCAATGTCATAGCTACTGCGAATCATCAGACCGAGTCGGTAGGCTTCCGCTTCCCCGCCCTCGTCCTTCAAATGGACATCGCTCGCTACCGTAAAGCGAATAATCGGTGTAAAATCATCGGGGGCAACGGGCAT
>CAZMSM010000082.1:0-8128 GCA_964568955.1 uncultured Eubacteriales bacterium
CTGTCGTTACCCAGCCGCTGATTGTTTTGGTACGTTCTGCGGCGGAAATTGCGGCAAATGGCTTTACTTTGGATACCGTAATGCGCTGTTTGAAAACGGGGCTTGCGGGCTTTACCGTGGAAGATATTTCCATGCTCGAAAACTACGCCTTGCTGTGGAACATCAACGGGAAAAGATGGTTGCAAGAATGGGATGCCCACCCGGGCGGCTACGGCAGTGAGTTGAGGGGGGCGGACAAGGACCTGCTGAACGCGTTGAATGACCTTAGGAAAAAAGTCACTGCGCCGCTGAGTAAATTGCGCGGCAGCTTTGAGGGGGCGAATGGCCTGTCTGTCGCGGCGGCGATATTTGACTATTTGAAAGATATTAACGCTGATAAAAACTTAAAAAAACTGGCCATTGCCTTGGAGGACGAAGGGGAACCTGTGCTCGCTTTGGAGCAAGAAAGGCTCTGGGATGACCTCATGGAAGTGCTTGACAGCGTAGCGGCGGCACTCAAAGACAGGCAGCTTACCGCAAAGCGCTTTCGCGAACTTTTTGATTTAGTTATTGCCACGCGCTCTTTGGGGAGCATCCCCCAAGGCTTAGACGAAATAACTATCGGCAGTGCCGACAGAATTCGAACCACTTCGCCTAAGGCTGTCTTTGTTGTGGGGGCCAATGAGGGCGTTTTCCCACGCACCCCCGTTTCATCCGGCATCTTGAATGACTTGGATCGTCAAAAACTCATTGAACTTGGGGTAGGGGTTGCAGACCCGGCAGAATATAAGATTATCGAAGAACGATTTATTGCCTATACCGCCTTGTGCAGTGGGTCCGAAAAGCTCTTTGTGTCCTACGCTCGCAAGGATTTGGCGGGAGCGTCGCTGTCGGCGTCGGAACTTGTCGCACAAATCAAAAGGATAATCCCGAACTGTGTGAAAAAAGACACGGCGGATATTCCGGACCTCGATTATGTGGAGGGGGTACGCCCGGCCTTTGAGCTAACAGCTAAGCTGTGGAGCAAAGGCGACGAACTGTACACGACTTTAAGGGCCTATTTTGAAAACAGAGAGGACTATAAGACCAAGCTAGAAGCCTTTGACAGAGCTGTGGACTTAAAACCCTTTGAGATACGGGATAAGGAGACGGCGACAGGGTTGTTCGGTAAAAATATGAATATATCGGCATCGCGGGTGGAAAGCTTTTACAACTGCGCCTTTTCCTATTTTTGTAAATACGGGCTCAGGGCCGAACCGCGGAAAATCGCGGAGCTCGACCCAATGCAAAAAGGGACGATTCTTCACCATGTACTGCAGCGACTGCTTGAAAAATACCCCGGTAAAAAGATAATCGATTTAACAAAAGAGCAACGTCTGGCCGAAATAAAAGATATTATGGATACCTATGTGGAAGAAAAAATGGGCGGCATGCAGGAAAAAACCAAGCGATTTGAATACCTGTATAACCGCTTAGCTGCTATTTTGGCGGAGGTTGTAAACAGGCTTGCCAAAGAGCTTGAAAACAGCGACTTTGAACCGGTGAATTTTGAACTTGAAATTGACATCGACGGGGACATCCCGCTGTATGAAATTCCGCTTGAAAACGGCGGTTTGATTAAAATCAAAGGCTCTATCGATCGGGTGGACCTGATGTTGAAGGACGGCAAAAGCTTTATACGGGTGGTGGACTATAAATCATCCGGCAAAAAATTTGTACTGTCGGAAACGCTGGAAGGCCTCAATATGCAGATGTTGATTTATCTTTTTGCCGTTTGGCACAACGGCGCGGAGCTTTACGGGGATGTTGTGCCGGCAGGGGTCTTATACATGCCCGCCAATGCACCCCCAATACGCTTGGGTAGAAGCGCGTCGCACGAAGATATTGAGGCCGAAAAAATCAAAAACAGCCGTATGAGCGGGATGTTGCTTAATAGCATGGATGTTGTTATCGGTATGGAAAAGGATGGGGAAGGTGTTTTTATCCCCGCCAAACTTAAAAAAGGTGTTTTAGAGGGCAGCTTGATTACACTCGAGGAAATGGCGAAGCTAAAAACCAGGATGGATGAAATGATACGAAAAATGGCGCAGTCCCTCCACCAAGGCAAAATCCCGGCCTACCCGGCTGTTGTGGATTATAAATACCCGGCGTGTACCTACTGCGATTACGCTTCAGCCTGCGGGTTGGACAGCAGTACGCCGTTGCGGTTTATTTCAAAACTGAGCCATGAGGACGCATTGAGTATTATTGATGGGGAAGGGGGTGCACAAGATGAAATGGACTGATGACCAGCAAAAGGCCATATCGGCCATCGACGGAACCTTGCTTGTGTCCGCCGCCGCCGGTTCCGGCAAAACCGCCGTACTGGTTGAAAGAGTTATCGGCAGGCTGACGGATACCGACAACCCCAGCGAGGTGGAACATTTGCTCATGGTAACTTTTACAAGGGCCGCCGCCGCGCAAATGCGTGAGAGAATCGGTGAAGCGATTGCCAAACGCATTGCGGAAAACCCCAACGACCAAAGGCTTATCCGCCAGCAAATGCTCCTACCGTTCGCGCAGATTTGTACCATAGACAGTTTTTGCAACGACTTAGTGAGGGAAAACTTTCATCTGCTGGACCTGAACCCCGATTATAAAATAATGGACGAGGGCGAACTGAATATCATTCGAGGGGAAGCGGCCGATTTCGTTGTCGAACAACTGTATTGCGAAAATTCCACCGCCGCCCGTGACTTGACGGAACTGCTCATACAGGGCAATGACGACAGTCTTCTCATTGATTCTATCGTTCGCCTTTACAAGGAGGCGCAGGCCTACCCGGCCCCTGAGCGCTGGCTTCAAAAACTGACAGAGCCCTTTGATGCCAAACAACCGGTGGAAAAAAGCGTGTGGGGCAACATTATTTTAACCCACATCCGCGAAGGGGTGGCCTACTGCCGCAGTACGAGTGAAGCCTTGCTTACCTTCATAAAAAAAGATGAAACGGTTGAAAACGCCTATACGCCTACCTTTTTAGCGGATATAAATTTGTACGACAGTCTGCTTTTAACGCTTGATACCGCCTCCTGGGACGAAATAAGCCTTGCCCTGCAAACAGCTACCTATCAGCGGATAGGCAGTATGCCCAGGGGCTTTTCAAGCCCTGTCAAAGACAGCGCCCAGGCTATGCGCAACAAATTAAAAGACGTCATAAAAAAATTTGTTCCAGTGATGTGTGCAAGCTCGTCGGAGCACGAGGAAGACATAGCCTACCTTGCGCCGATTGTCAAAAAGCTTGTAGAAGCGGTCGGGATGTTCAGTCTCAAATTTACACAGCTTAAAAGTGAAGTCAACGGTGTTGACTTTTCCGATGTGCATCACAAGGCTTTGAGTTTGCTCGTTGAAATCGACGAACAGGGCAACCCCCAAAAAACACTCCTCGCTCAGGAAATTTCTCAGCGGTATGACGAAGTTTTGGTGGATGAATATCAAGATGTCAACAAAGCACAGGATATGCTTTTTACGGCTCTCTCGAAGGACGAAAAAAATCTCTTTATGGTGGGGGATGTCAAGCAAAGCATCTACCGTTTTCGGCAAGCCATGCCGGAAATTTTCCTCGCAAGGCGGGACAGTTTGCCGCCGTATGTAAAAGACAATTACCCCGCACGTATTCACCTTGGGACAAACTTTCGCTCCCGCAAAGGCGTAACCGGCATGGTAAACCTTGTTTTTAGCCAAATCATGAGTGAATCCGTGGGTGAGATTGCCTATACGGCTGAAGAAGAACTGGTGCCGGGCGCACTCTACCCCGAATCCACAGCACCCGATGCGGAAGTACACATTATCGATATATCCGATGGCGTGGAAGACAGCAAGGTCAACACCGAGGCACGCTATATCGCCACCCTGATAAACGATATGATTTTAAACGGCTTTACAGTTACGGATAAAAACGGGGAACGTCTCGCCCAATATCGGGACTTCTGCGTGCTCATGCGCTCACCCAGGGGCAGAGCGGCGGCCTTTGTCGAAGAGTTTGCAAATAGCAATATACCGGCCTATTCCGAACTTTCCGGCGGATTTTTTGAGGCCAAGGAAGTGGCCTTTATGCTTTCGCTGATGCGCGTTTTGGATAATCCCTTGCAGGATATTCCGCTTTTAACCGTTTTGTTGTCACCCATTTTCGGCTTTACGCCGGATGAGTTGGCAAAGCTTAGGATCGGAGCGCGTACAGGGTCGCTGTACAGCTGTCTTGTTAAAGCACAAAATCAGGGCGACGAAAAGTGTCGGGCCTTCTTGAAAAAAACAGAACAGCTTCGTCGCTTGAGCTCTACCCTTGCGGCAGGTGAGCTTGTTCGCCATCTTTTGGAGGAAACCGGTTACTTAGCCATCGCCGGGGCCATGAGTGGTGGCTCACAACGAAGGGCGAACCTCTACTTACTGCAAGATTACGCAAATACCTATGAGGCGGCGGGTCATATTGGGCTTTCCGGATTTATTCGATTCATCGATAAGCTGGACAGGAGCCAAAGTGACTTGTCCACCGCGGCGGAACTGTCGGAAGCAGCGAATGTGGTGCGCATTATGAGCATTCACAAAAGCAAGGGGCTGGAGTTCCCGGTGTGTATCCTTGCAAACTGTGCCTCGAATTTTAACACGGCTTCACAAAAAGGCAACATTGTTATCAATACCACAGCGGGTATAGGGCTTTGCAGGCGGGATGTTAAAACCTTCCGCCAGTTTGACACCATAAGCCGTCAAGCCGCTGTATTGGCAACAGCGCGAACGGACCGTTCGGAAGAACTCAGGGTATTGTACGTTGCCTTGACAAGGGCCAAAGAGCGACTGATAACCGTGATGAGCATTAAAAACCCCGAAAAAAAGTTGGCATCGCTTGCTGGTGTCATTCACAGCGGGGAAAAAATAGCCTCCTTCGCGGTTGGCAACTGCGCTAATATTGCCGATTGGTTATTAACCGCCGCCTTGCGCCACCCCGATGCAGACCTGCTCAGGGGGGCTGCCGGCGCGGACGCTTCCATCATTGTTCCGACGGATTTTGCCTTGAAAGTTGAATGCAACGTGCAAGATGCCCCCACGCCGCAGGATACGAGCAGGCAAACGAGAACGGCTGCGGACGAAAAAACGATGGAAATTATCAACAGCCGGCTTTCATATGAGTACCCGTATGCGGCGCTTTCGAGCGTGGTTGCCAAACAAGCCGCTTCCGAGCTCCATGAGCACGGTATCAACCAAGCGTTTTTTGCCGCTTCACGCCCCGCATTTATGAACAGGGATGGGTTGACTCCGGCACAAAAAGGCACGGCTATTCACAAGTTTATGCAGTATTCGGACTACGAAAAGGCCCGGACGGATGTTATTGCCGAGCGGGACAGACTCGTTGAAGCAGGCTTTTTAACCCCCTTCGAAGGGGAGGCCGTGGATGCCGAAAAAATAAACACGTTTTTTAGAAGTCCTTTGGCAGAGCGTATTTTTAATGCGGAACAGCTGCTGCGTGAGCAAAAGTTTGCCATCAGAATCCCGGCGCGTGAGCTGTACCCGGAACTGCCGGCGAACACAGCGGATGAAACCGTTGTCGTGCAAGGGATTGCCGACTGTGCTTTTATTGAGGATGGCGAACTGGTGATTTTGGATTACAAAACAGACCGCGGCGTTACCCCGGAACAGCTTGCCCGGCGGTATGCAAGTCAGCTGGCCATTTACCGCAGAGCGTTGGAAGAGTGTTTGGGGTTGAAGGTGAAAGAAACACTGCTGTATTCGTTTGAGGGAGGCGACTGTATTGCAACTTGATGTCATCCGGCGCACGTTCAAAAGCCGAAACATGGAGGAGCTTGCTACCGCTGTATGTGAGCGAGCAGGAAAGCATCATTAAAGCAGACACCCTAACGGCACTCCTTGTCTGAAATTTCCCCCCGGACTTAGTTCTATTAAAACTTAACTGTACATTGAATTATACTCGCGTATCCACAGTGTAACCTACTTTTGGATCATACATAGAGGCACTTTAGAATGTTTTGTAAGAAAATCATTGCATTGTCATAATCACTGTAGTATAATTCTCGTTACTGAGAATTATTTAATAAAACTAATCTTGTATAAATTGAAAGGAACAAAAAAATGAAGACAGAAAAAATAACAATTATTGTATTTACAACTATTCTTTTATTCGCCTTTTTGTTCTCCGCTTGCAAGGATAACAGCAAAGATTTATCAGCAGTCGACAATGTAACTAATAACGTAGCGGATATCGAAAACACGAATGTGATTGATGGTACAATTTCGGATGAAACAACCACGGGTTCTCTTGAACAGGGGCAAACTGTTGAAATAAAAGATGATGATGAAACAAAACCGACGAAGGACAACAATGGAATCGCAGGTGAAGCGACAACAAAAATATCCACAGGCGTGCCGATAACAAAGCCAAGACAGTCAAGTAAGCCAAACCAGCCGACAACCAATCCGGCTGCTACAACAACCCGGCCATCCACGACTATAGTGGCAGTTGAATCAATCACGCTCAACGAAAGTAAGAAAAGTCTTCAGGTTGGCGAAAACCTTGTATTAAACGCAACAATACAGCCGACAAACGCCAAAAACAAAACAATTCGTTGGGTATCGAGCAACCCGGATATTGTTTTTGTTGATAGCGATGGTCAGGTTATTGCGTTGAAAAAAGGTAAATCAATAATTACTTGTATTGCAAATGGTGGGGCGAACATTCAAGCTACCTGCGAAATTACTGTAAAAACCGGGGCACTTCTTTCTTATTTATATGATACAAGAGGATTCTTCTATGTAGAGGACGATCCTTGGCAACGCAACTTCGGTTTCAACAGGTTGTATGACATCGGGGCGGAATATGCTGTTATGTATATGAATACGGTTAGAGTTAAGTTTAATTACGAAGGGCTTGACTGGATGGTTCAAATGTGGAAGGGGCAATACGGATATGTGTTCATCGGCTCAGAAATAGGCGTTTACACAAAGTCACAAAACCAACCGATTGAACATTATAACTGTGCCTCAGATAATAATTTGTTGAAGATGCAAATGACTTTGTACAGAAATAATAAGAGGCTTTTTGCGACGGATTACGCGACCTATTGGTGGACTACCGGCTTTGTTCCGGGTACAATTATAGATTCTGCAGGCTCCTATGCTGATCGAACCGAACTTGTCATGACGGCAAGAATAACCTTAAAAGACAGGGAGATGACCAACGCTTTTACAAAGTCCTTAAAAGCGAATGGCTTTAAAGATGAGGGCTATGTAGACGCATCAACACCCGATACATTTGCTGTCAAGGAAGACGATGTTTATTTTTGCTGGCAATATTTAGGGCAGGCGCCGGTTGTAATTACATTTATTCCGGTTAACGGTACACCCCGAACCAGTAAAACAATGGAATGTGGGACAACGCTTACTCCGCCGATAGTGGAAAGAATCGGGCATAAATTTATGGGTTGGTCACCCGAAGTCCCGTCAATCGTGCCTGTTAAGAATAGTGCCTACACGGCAAAATGGGAAAAAAACAGCTACACCATTAGCTTTGATGTAAACGGTGGTACGGGTTCCATTGCACCAATTACACAACAATTCGACACAAGCCTGATGCTGCCAACTTCGGGTGTAGAGAAGGCGGGCTATACATTCCTTGGTTGGAACACAGCGCAAAATGCAACATATGCGCTCGGCAGTTACTACATACCTGCAAATGACGAGACACTCTACGCTGTTTATGAAATCAACTAGGAACTGTCTGCTGAATTAGCTCAACACAAAATACCGCTCGGGCATCCGATGTGGAACTTACTTTGGGAATTTACTAAAATATCAAGTTATCAAAAAAAACTTGCATTCAAACTATCGTTGTGGTAGAATTCATCTGCTTATATTAAGCATACCAATAAAGAGGTGACAGAAATGAAGGAAGGAATCCATCCCAATTACGAAAAGGTGAGCATCCGCTGTGCTTGCGGCGAGGTTATAGAAACTGCGTCCACAAGGCAGAACATGCGTGTTGACATCTGCTCCAAGTGCCATCCGTTCTTTACGGGCAAGCAAAAGCTTATAGATACGGGCGGTCGAGTTGACAGATTCAAAAAACGCTTCAACATCCAGGAAGACGAAACGGAATAACAAAAAA
>CAZMSM010000083.1:0-8128 GCA_964568955.1 uncultured Eubacteriales bacterium
GTTTCACTAGTTTGTTACGCCTCTTGGTGGATGAAACATCATAGATAATCAGCACAGGATACCGCCGTTTTCCACCACCTTCAAATTCTTCCGTCTCGAAGGTGATTTCGTCTGTCAGATTTTCCAAAGTATTCACCTCAAAGTCAAAGCAGAATAAACAGTACAGTCCCCTGTTTCAATCGCTTTGGCAAGGCTGCCTGCCTGGTACATTATAGCAGCACGGAAAGTCATCGGATATGATTCTTTCTCAATGTATCTGCTTTTCGCAGAAAGCTTTTCCTCATAAGCACGAATAAAGCGTCTGAGTGCATCGGGTGTGAGGTTAACCCCCTGCGTCTCCTCATCTACTTCGAAGTCTTCCGGTTTAAAAGCACCGGAATTTATTAGGTTCATTACGAGCGAATCGACCAGCGTTGCCCGCCATTCTTCTATCAGGTCGCTTGCTAATGCAGGGTGTGAAGTTTTGTCCTTATGCAGAAAGCCCGCGTAGGGATGAAGGCCTTTGTTAACGGCAGCATTATAGGCCTCATGCATCAGCATCGTATAGCCAAGGCTCAAAAGTGAATTGAAAGGGTCTCGCGGCGGCATTTTACTCCTACCCGAAAATTTAAACTTGTCGTTAACCAGCATAGCTAAGCCGGCAAAATAATATCTCGCACAAATTCCTTCGGTACCCATGACTACATCCAAAGCTGTACCCGAGGCCACTTTGCTTTTTTGTATTGTCATCTGTCGCACCGTTTTTTCTACCGCTTCACAGTCCCTGTGCCTATTATATCTGCGAAGCACAACAATCTGGTTGTTGATTTTTGCCTCGATAATAAGCTTGGCAAAAATCAGGCAAAAATCCGGATCATCGCCTTTTCTGAACTGTGCACGTTGACGGATGATATTTACATGCTTTGTCGATTCAATCCGTCCAAAGAACGCACCACTTTTTGACAAAAGCGTTACAGGTATACCTCTTTGCAACAGAATTTTTGAACACTCTTTTGTAATTGAGGCATTTCCGTAAATTAAAATACCTTCCAGTAGCTCAACCTGCAGTTCCCTATCATCCACTACTTTGCTTTTTACTATAATCGCGCCGTCCTTGACGGAAAGATTGGCATCGTATTCTGTAATATACAAAAAGCTCATATCAAGCCCCCTGTGAACCGGCATAAAACATTTGAATTTACTCAAACGACACTGCGCACCTGCCAAACAGATAGTACTTGCCGTCGTATTTGGTCATTTTAAGCTTTGAGGGGGAAACGCCTTTGGCGACATCCTTACCATGGTAATGGTTTCTAAACTTATTTTCAAGCACGGCAGCGGTGAGTTTAACCCCTGTGGCGTCGTCCGGTGCAAGGGAATACAGGAGGGTTTTAGATAAAAAGCCTGCACCGCCGCCGAGGAAAAGTTCCGCGCCGTCCTCGCAGGGCGTATTATCTGCCGTAGAGGGTAAGGTAAATTTTTCGTATTGCTTTCTCTGCACCGCTGCAAAATCACGGGCAGCCGCTAAGATAAAGGCCTTGTCTATACCGCTGCCTTTGAGCACACTCTTGTCCAGCGTGACGGTAAAAAACACTTTGGTCCCGGGCTTCAGCGATTCGCGGCAGAGGTTGAGTGACTTGAACTGCCCGCTCTTACCGAGGTCCATTTTTGTTGCAAGTACAAGGCAGGTGTTATCCAGCGGTGCGCTGTCACTGATTTGTATGCCGCGCATAACAGAATTGACCATATCGCCTTTATCCGGCGGGTTGCCCCTTTTCGTAAACTTTAAGGTGTTAATTTTTTCATCCTCGATTGACTTTGCGGTTCTTTCAAAGTCTTTCATGGCATATCTTTTCGTTGTGTTATCAGGCGATGTCAAATTCGGCACTAACCTCATCAGCTGCTCTGTTGTTTTTGAAGCGGTTCGCTCATCCTTTTTCAACATTTCGGAAAGCAAAGCGGTACGCAGGGCCCCTTTCAGACTGCTGCCGGGGATATATGGCAGTCCATAGGGGTCGCGGATAAATTGCTTAAAAGCCACAGTGTTGTCTGTCGGCCCAAAGGCTTCACCCGTTTCGACTTCGTAAGAAATAAATTTGGCAAACTCGTTTTCTTGCACACCGTTCTTCATCAGCCAATCGCGCAGATCCTTATCCCTATAATCCGTCATATAGCCCTCAAAAGCATCCAACAGCCCACGCCGGTTGAGGCAAGCATATAATTTCGGAAAGTCGAGAACAAAGGCTTTTTTACAGGTTTTATTGTAGATAAACTCTTTTTTGCTCAGCTCTGCCCCACTGCCGATAAATAAAGGCGAAAGCGCCGTGAGTGTAAGCCGAAAAGATTCAAGATGGCAAATCATACCGTCACCCCCATAAACATTGGTTTAAGGTACCTGTAAACTTCATGCTCACCGGTGCCGCCGGAAACATCAAAAAGTCCGCCTTCAAAACGGTTGGCAAAACAAGACCCGCCGGCAAAAGCATAGAGCTCATTCTTTTTAAGCGGTGAAGGCGAAAACGCCGGTGAGGCAATAAAGCCGCCGCGCCGCACTAAAGTGTATGTTGCGCCGTCCAAGGCCGTTTCAAGCTCATCATCCAGCGGCAAGGAAGTGTTCAAAGTCATGGAACAGCCTTCGGCGCCAAGCATGGCTTCTATTTTCTCTAAATTTTCATGGTATGGCTCCTCCAGTTCAATGACATCATCGGTTTCAAACTTGCCGAGACCGGAGCTTTTTTTACCACCGATGCCGGTATAAGCAAGGGCTAACATAATCTTTTCAAACAACAGTTCCGTTGCTTCATCCCCAATGCCTGCAATCAGGTAAAGCCCGCAATCCGCGGCAAAGGAGTAAACGCCGACATGGTAGGGCAAGCTTTCGTCCCTGCCCTTTAAGGCAACCTGTGTACGCACGGCGGAGGAGCCGAGCGCATCTATACCGGCCAAGGCTTTTTCCACATCAAATACTGCATCGCCGGAAAAAGATTTAATATAATCATCGAACCCCGAAACGGGGACAAAAGAAAGTTTTTTAAAAAGTTTTCTTTTTTTCATTTCCGTGCCGACATTCTTTTTCTGTTCACCTTTAGCCGACAGAAAGGGTTTGGGCAGGTAATATTCTTCCCCCGCGAAAGGTAGTAGGTCCGATAAGAGTAACTTGCCTTCACGCGCTGCCCCTAACAGGTCACCGATTAAGCCGGCGGCGGCCGCTTCCATACAAAGGGCGGAAAAGAAGGAATCGGACCGAAAAACCGTTTCGGACGAGACGAGACCGGAGGACCCGCTTTCGCCCCCGAAATGCACGGGAGTTGTAAACCTTAATTTATATAGCCGGTAATGCATCCTTTTCCACTTCCTTCAGCTGTTCATTAAGCTTGGCAAGCACACCACTGTCCACTTCGCCCCATACGCACTGTGCCACCGGGTCATTAAAACGGACCTTGCCGTAACCCCTTGTGCCGTGCCCACCGAGGTAGTCAAGTTGCAGGAGCTTTAAGCCATCGGCAATATTTTTAAAGTCATCTTCGAGTTCTTCCGATTTTTCCACATCATAAATCAGCGTAAAGCCGAATTTGGCGCCCCTGGTCACTCTTTCTATTTGCCGGGGGTTTGCTTCACCCGACGTTCGATTTATAGTGTTTTCAAACTTGACTTCGGTTGGCATTATTTCGGTGAAATCTTCTTCATTTTTGAGAAATGCATCCGAAAATTGCAACCGGGACTTTGTGGCGTTTTCGTTTTTGCTTCCTTGGTCGCCAAAAAGGCGGCGGAGCTCCTGCTTGTCGTCCTCAGGCGCTTTGAGATAAACTTGCTGTTCCACATTCCTTGCCATAAGTGTTCTCAGCTTGCCTTTCAAGCTGCTACCGGGTATGACAGGCAGGCCGGTGAAAGAATCACGAACAACCGGGGAATCCACCGCGCCGATTGCCGAAAATGCGCCGGAACCGCCGATGTGCATACCGGTGACAACCTCAATTTGGGCTGTGATTTTGATTTTAGCGTACATTTCCTTTTCCTCCCTATCAGTCTTTGCCGCCGAGATATCTGTGATAAGCGACAAGCGCCTCCAGATATTTCTCAAAACGAGCAAAGCGTTTTTTATCCCTACCGACCATTCCAACGATTTCAAGCAAGGCCGATTTTTCCATAAACTTTTTCACATCAGGCTCCCTGCCTGCCTCATAAGCAAGGCGTACCTTGATGTAGCGAACATTGTCGGCAGTTTCCTCACTGAGCTGCGTTGCTTGATCTTGCATGATTCTGTTGCCAAGCTCACTTGTCAATGAAAGGATGTTCCTTATTTTTGATGTTGTAAATCTCCCGAAAGACTTATTGTTCCATTTATCGGTGGTTTGCAGGGACTCCATGACCTTTTCGGCTTTTTTTACATAGTCAAAATCGGTGTCGAAAAAATTCGCCTCGAGTGAACTCCCCGCAGCCGTTGCCGTCCTCTGCTGCGCAGCGCCTGGTCCGGTTGACGGCCGTGGGCTTGGGGTTATGCCTTTGGCCTTGCCCAAATCCGAGAAACTGTTGTATTTTTCAGCCATATCCTACTCCTCCTTCTCTGATGTACGATTTAAATAAACATAAATTGTCAAGGCCGTTAAAAATTCACGTCTTTCCTCTGCGTCCACGACCCATTCCATTGCTTTTTTTGAAAATTGGTCGTATGCTTGCGTGGCCTCTTTACTGCTTTTACCGCTTGGCGCCACCCTGCCGATCAAGTAAGCACAACGGGCAAGGTTTATTTTGTCATCCCCCATGCCAACCACATAATCCTTGAGTTTGTAGAGAAAAGAATTGCCTTTTGCCTTTTGCTCACCGGATACGCCGGTAAAGTAATTTTGTAGTACCTCTAACTTTTCACCAACAACACTGTTGATAAAAACATCCCATTTGTAGGTGTGGTTTGCTGCTGTTTTACCGTTGAGCGTTTCAATCCCAAAGAGGGAAACAGCGTTTTTATCCTCGTCAATCCGTTTTGCGTTTTCCTGCAAAGTTTCGGTTTCCGCCGCCATGCGTGATATGGGATAACTGCTTTCATAAACTCCTATGCCGGCGGAAAATGTCAGCGCACCGCCGGTAAATTTTTCAAAAGCGTTCCTCAAATCAACAGATAGCTCAATAATCTCGTTCCACGCACCCACGATAAACAAGTCATCACCGCCGGAATAGATGATCGTCGCATTTTTATTTTTTTGTGGTCCTTTACCGGTGAGTGAAAAGTAGTCCATTTGTGCAGAGCCATCCAACAGAGCGTTCAGGTGCTTTTTGAAAAACAGAGAAAGCTGGCCGGAAAGTGCCGCTTTCCTTGAAATGGTTTCGTACCTATACCGCTCACCGTCCTCCCGAACAAAGCCTGCGATAAAGGCCGCACCGAGGTCGTCCACATCCGCCCTCAAAACGCCAAGGCGTTCTATACCACGGGCACTTTTAGCAAGTTCCTCAAAGGTTTTTATTTGTCTACCGTTCTTGGCGCAGTATGCACCCATCCAAAGCTTTGTGGCATATTTAAGCCCTGTGTTTAATTCATTCTTGCCGTATATTCTAACAAGCGAAGGTTCATCAGCGCTTAATCGACGCCCTTCTTCCAAGCTAACAACACCCAAATACCGGCTTTTGCCGAAAGCGCAAGGCAAGGTCAAAAACCCACCCCTTTCCGGGCGTTGTGAAGTCAAGGCAAAGCCGGTACCCTCGGACATCAACTCACCGGATACCGAAATAAGCTCACGGCAAATGGCACAATGGTCTTCCGAATCCGTGTGCGCATCCACCGCCGAGCAAGAGGCGCACTCCCTGCCCTTGAGTTGCGCTGCCGGAGCATTTAACTCTTTTATTTCCTCCGCCGTGTAGCGACTGAGTTTATTTGCAGAGATCGTGGCAGAAAGGGTGGCGAAAACAGCAGCCAAGGATGAGCCGTCTGCGCTACCGATTCCTTTCAAATCGGCACTCGAACATTCCGTATAGCCGGACGCCATATATAAAAGTGTTTTAAAGTTTTTGAAAAGGCTTTCGTTGAGCGTGGTAACTGCCCGGTCAAGCGTCTTTTTAGCTTCTTGTGTATTGGGTAACAAAATATAGCAGTGCCCGCCGCCGGAATAAATCAAATTAGCTCTTGAAAGGCCAAGTTCCGTAAGAATATCGTCCACAAAGGTTTCCATCAAAATATCAAGATAAAAAGACCTGCTGCGCAGCATTTTCGCTGCATTTTTGCTTGATATGGTGTAAGTAAATTTTTGTATGCCGGATATGTCGCAAGAAAACATGATAAAGGCGTTTTCCTTATCAAAGCGTGATTCCCCGTCATACAGCTCTTTTTTGTAATTTTCTCTATCCTGTGATTTCAGGTAGTCAAAAATGCACGCGGCAACCGCCGCCGTTATTTTTTGGTGGTCATAAAGGGATATGTCGGCAAGCTGTGTTGTATCCGTACTTGAAGGAACAAAGGATAAAATGCCTTGTGAAAGTTCAAGCAGCGAGTTAATGTAATCCGCCGTAAATAAAATGGCGCCGAGCCCTTCCTTGAATTGAAGCAAAAGTTTTTTGTATTCCGACGGTGATGAAACTGCGTTCTCCTCAGGAAAATTGATACTGCCGTCAAGCGGTTTAAGTGGGAGTTTTTGCTTGCGGTTGCCCTTGTTCAAAATATTGAAAACGCTCTCAAGTGGGGCTTCTTTGTCAAAGCCGTATGAGGCATCCTCACCCTCGGACTTTCTTCTGTCCGCCGCGGCGGCAATGTTGTCGGCAACATAGACAATGTAAGCCGGTGAGTTCGAGGGCAGCGTGGAGTTTCGGATATCATTCTTATGGTGGAACTTGACACACTGCAGAATATCCGCATCATCCGTCATAGTGCTCAAAAATTCCGCACCGGAAACCGAGTGTGCTCTGCCGTCGTCCCCGCTGCGAAAAAGCAGTTTACCCGTATCGTGCAACAACGCACCGACGGTGATTTTATATGCATCCATAGTACGCCCCCTTTTTATTTTAGCTAAGCATATAACAAACCAAATGTATTTTCTATGCCTAATTCATATTACATTACAGAGAATTATAGCCCATAAACGATTATAGTGCAATACTTTCGATAATGTTAAATTATTTTTGTGCAATAAGACGGTTTGCCTCCCTGCTATCTATTGATTTTGCGCACACAATCTTTTATAGGTCAGTCATCAAAGGCAGGATTAACATATGAATATACAGTAGCGATGACACTAAATTATCCGCCCGCTTTAACCGCTTGAATGTTGTTGCTCTTTCCTTGCAAACATGCTACATTATGGTGATAATTATTGTTGAGTGACTTTCAGGTGTGATTTTATGCTAAAACGGTTTTCAATATGGTTGGACAAACATATCGGCACAAAGCAGCTGATTGCCTTGCTGTTGCTGTATGCTGTTATCCTCTCCACGATGAGCTTTTTACTCATGCCGGCCATATGCGAAAACACAGGGGACATGGGTATTTTTGACCTGCAAGCAAAGGGCTATAACCTTGAGTATGCAAAGTCTTTCATTGCGGCTATGGGTAGCAGCGGCAAAAACATTTACTTAAAGGCCCAACTGCCGCTTGATTTTATTTTCCCCGCGGTATATACCCTGATGTACTTTGCTTTGGCACAAAAGTTCTTTAAAAAGCAGCATCCCCTTGTTTTCGGGGCGACCGCCCTGCTGTGTGTGTTAGATTATACGGAAAATTCGCTGACTTACGCCATGCTCCTTACGGCTAATCTGTCGGCGCAGCTCGTTGCAGCGGCATCTTTTGTTACAGTATTTAAAACAATCATGTTAATTACTGTCACCGGCATCATTGCCGCGGGCGGATTATACAGGCTTTGGGCTAAAATAAAAAAACGGTAGCCGCCTTAGGACCCAAAGCGGGAAACGGGAATACAAGTCGAAAGGAACACCGTCATGAATCTTTTAACCAAACTGACTTCTGCAAAAGAAACCGTTCAACTGTACTGGGATCAGCCGCCCAAGGGCAGATATATGCCCTATCGAGAAATCGCCGCCTTCAGTGTCGGCGGTTTGGGCGTTTACAGCATCATTACTGTTGTAAGCCAGATGATTCTCTCCACCGGCAACACCCTCATCGGCAACACCATTGGCGTTGACCCGAAGACAATGTATATTCTTTTCGTCC
>CAZMSM010000084.1:0-7889 GCA_964568955.1 uncultured Eubacteriales bacterium
CCCAAACTGCTGTATAAGTGGTGTTTTCTGTCGCGGCTACGATCGCCGGTGACCACTCAACAAAGTTGTAGCCGTCCCTAGTCACGACAGGAGCTACCGGCATTTCGCCTTCTTCAACTGTCAATACATCGCCACCTACGCCGCCTGCTGCGTCAAAGGTGATTTCGTAGGTTTGAGTTAAGGCTGCAAGTGAAACACTACCTGGAGTGACATCACAATCGTACGGTTCGTAGAAATCATAGTCAGCAATTTCATCAACCGTCAGATTCAAAGGAGTTGTATCCGTCAGTCCTGATAAAATCTTGAATTTAACATGCATAAAAGTGCCATTATCAGGTATGGGCGTTGCGGAAGCCCATTGTACATTCAGTTTCCCAACAACTGTTGTGCCAACTATAGGAGCTCCTGTACTTATAAAACCTGGCTCAATAAAACTATAGCCATTCGTAGCGGGAGGTAAAAACTCTAGCTTTGTTGTGTCGTAAAACAAGTATATTCCCACAGAACCTATATAATAAGATCCTGCGAAGTTAACGCTTATATCTACAACATCATTTACCGCTCCAGTAGCACTAGTAACTGTGATTTGAACAGGGCTTGCTGCACTAGCATACATTGGAATTGAAACCACACTTAAAAGCATTACAAGCGACATAAAGAATCCAAGGGTCCTGCTAATTTTCTTCTTCAATTTAATATTCCTCCTAAATTTTTATTTGTCATAACAAACACTGATTACTATACTCCAGTAACTTGTTTTAACAAAAAATTAAATAGACATTTGCAACTGAGAATTCGGTGAGATTATGGTTCAAATCTTTACGGCCATTCTGTAATTAGCCCTGCTTTATACTTTAGAATAACAGTAGCATCGGCAGCTGTAACCGGACCATTTCCACTTGCATCGGCAGCTAACAATGAGTCTCCTAACAACTCTGAACCAAGAATACCAGCCTTATATTTCAAAATTGCTGTGGCATCGGAGGCAGTAACTGAACCGTTTTGGTTTGCATCGCCTATCATTATCCACTGTGCTGTAACAGTAACATCGTCTGCGGGGAATGTTGCCGGAACTGCTGTGTCCCAACCTTTGAACCGATAGTTTGTTCTGGTCGGGTCTGCAGGTGCCGTGACCGCAGAACCTATATTGCCGGTTAACGGAGCAATAACGGTGCCGCCGCCGGTTACAAAGGTGATTGTGCTGGTTGTGGCTTCTGTCGGCAAGGTTATGTCCGCCCCGGAGAAGTCACGCTCGTAAATATAGTTAGGATTGCCTTGGCTTGAAATAGGAATGCCGCATTCATACTGTGTTATATAACCTGCCAGGTTAGTAGCCGCAGGGGCTCTGAACCAACGGTTGTCCATAAAAATGCGGGCATCAGTGCCGCTAACGATATCTTGTATGGCCTTGAGGTTGAATTGGAAAAGCCATTCGCCCGGAAGCTCTTGGGGTTGTCCCAGGCTCTTTGATGTTGAGTCAGCCTGAAAGTTTGCTTGGATGACTTGGTATACATCATATCTTTCGCCTTCAGCAAAAGACGCCGGCCATGTGTCGTCCGGCATTACTGTTGCGCCGGCATAACCGGAGCAAGCATAGTCATAATACGTGTTGCCTGCATACCCGGGAAGCATTATCCATTCCTGGGTATTGTCGTCAACTTCCATATGAGCTACATCTGAATTAACCGTGAACGCGCTACTCGCTTCGCCCACGACTTCGAACATGCTTTTGTCAAACATGACAGGGTAATTTTGTGCGCCTACACAAAAGTTGCTCTGTGACACGATGCGAACCGTGATCTCTTCATCCTGAAGAATCTCTTCACCCGGAGCGAGCGGAGTAAACACCTTTGTGCCGGTGTCATATCTGCCAACAAGCAGACTGAGCTCCACATTGGAAACGTCCTGGGAAACGGGGTTTTCCGCAACAGCCGCTATCGCAAAAACATTAAATACCATTGCAATAGCAAGTGCGATGCCGAAAAGTTTTCTTGCTTTTTTCATTGATTTTCCTCCTTAAGTGTATTTATTAAAAACCACATTGTGTTTGTCACTGTGGGAAAGCGCAAGGGGTTCCTTTTGGTTTTAATCCGCTATACCGGTAACCTGATTGATATCTCTCAACAAGCTTTCAACATCCGTCAATATACCTGCATCGACACTATCAATTTGCCCATCGCCGTTAACGTCGCCGGCTTTTAAATAGCAGGCATCTGATTGTGCAGACCAGGAAACCAGATAGTTTTCGTAGTCGACCAAGGCACCGGCATCGATACTGTCAACATTGCCGTCGCCATTTACATCACCAAAAATAACAACTGTGTAAGTTTTGTACACACTGTCGTTGATCATGACACGAACAACTGTGCCGGTGCCGCATATAAACTCAGAGGATTTTTCAACTTCAAAAGTGGCACCGCCGATTGGTACGATATGACTATTGAGTTGCGCTAATGCCGTTGAAAGACCGTAAATTAGGTTTTCGCTTTTGTTGACAACCGTATCCGACCCGCTAAAGGCCATAATGTCCGGCGGTTGGAACTGCGCTGTAATTTGAGCCTGGGTAAAGGTCAGAGGACATGTTGAGGCGGTCATAGAATACATTGTCGTGCCGTCGGCGGGGTCGTTCATCGCTTGATAATAAAAGAGCGTGGATTCCGGCGGTATTAGGATTGAGCCCGCTGCGTCAGCGTTTTCTTTTACTCTTAATTGAAAGCTGATGCAGTCCTCGCCTGTTGGCCGGTTATAACAACCGAGCATTCCCGCATTCGCAGTCCCCGTCCACTGTACAAGAACAACGCCATAATCATCCGAGCTGTAACCAACAGGGTAAAAACCCGGGTTACCGGTGGTATTGGCGTTTAAGTTGCCCGTGACAGTAGTTAACTGACCGAGTTTTTGAAGATTGAGATTTGGCTCAACAACTTCAAGTATATCAGCCGAAAAAAGAACGGGGAACCGCATAGCCGTCGCATTATAATTGTTTGTAATATTAAGCGTTACCGTTATGTAGTCCCCGGGGTAAGAAATTGAAACATCTGTTTTTACAACGATACTCATTGACTCGTTGCCACTGGGAGTACCCGCCGCGTATGAAGTGATTGATAGGCAACCACAAAAAACAAAAATGGTAATGACGGCGGCAATCAGTCTGTGTGAAATTTTCATTCGTGTATGACCTCCCCAGAGTTTGTAAGGTTTTTAGCTAAAAGGGTTACGCCGGGCGGAGAGATTAAGTTCCCGCCCGGCGGCAAAAGAATCAGTAAGGCATAGCCAAGCCGGTTGTTTGGTCAATGTAAATCAGATAGGTTTCACATTCCACCATGAGCCCGGCATCGAGGCTGTCAATGTTGCCGTCGCCGTTCACATCGCCCGCTTTTATAAAGCTTGCCTGTGTTGTGGGATTCCACGGGACCAAATAGTTCTCGTGGTTAACAGCAACAGTCGCATCTTGAGAGTCGATGTTGGCATCGCCATCTACATCGCCGTATATAACAACGGTAAAAGTTTTGATTAATTCAGTCCCTGCGTACAATTCAACGGTAGCGCCGGTGCCGGGACCTTTTGCACCGTTAATAAACTTGGCGGAGCCGCCCGTGCTTGCATCAACATAACCTTCTGCTCCGATGCCGACACCCAAACCGGCTAGCAAGTCGGGGAACCCGGGTAAACCGATAACAACATCAGGGTTAAGCGCTTCAAGGACGACTTGAACGTCTGCTACCACGAGGTCTGCAATTGCAGTATGCAGAGCAGCTGCCGCTGCGTCGATGATTAGCTGGTTTTCTTGCGTGTTGCTCATTTGTAGCGGAACCGTCACAGCGTCTGCAAGAGCGGCTGCAAATACAGACCAACTGCCCGGCGTATATTCCGCCTGAACCTTCGTGGCTGCATCAGCAAGCTCCGCAAGGAGCTGGGTGTAGTCGGCCACTCTGACAAGTTTTTTAGACGCTTCGATCAAGTTTTCCCTTGCGGTGTCAACCTTGGTCTGGCGGAGGACGTATTCGCCGTTGACATCAGTTGCAGTCGCGCTTTGAGCGTTAACAGCAGTTGCAAAGTTATATGCCTTTTCGAAAGCTGCCCAAGACATGGTGGTGTATTGCCCTTGAACGGGGTTGCCCGCCGCGGTGATAGCCTCGGCAAGTCTGCCTTTAACCGCCTGTACACGAATCATCCTGCTTGCATACAGGTTTAGCCTATGGAGTGCATAGGACACATCAACACTCTTTAGTGCAACCATATTTTCTTGCGCTTGGGCATAATCTAACACCCATTGTGCATGTTCCAACTCGAACGCTGCTGTTTGTTCGGGAGTCGGGTCTTCAGGTAGCACCGGTTCTAACGGCAACTGCTGGGAATTCCAGAGCCTGCTACAGTTATCTTGTTCTCTCTCATAATTGAGATAGGTGTACGGTACATAGTCCGCAACGCCGAAGTAGCTGTATGCCGGGTCATCATATTCCAAACCTTCGTTGGAAGGTTTCACGGATTCCATTGCGTTTTTGATTGTCGTAACACCTGCTGCGAGTTCCACCGCATCAAGGTCTTCGATAGCCCATTCCAAGTCCTCCTTGAGGAATTCATAACTCATTACATCGCCCATAAAGCTTGCAGCCTGACGGGGTTTGTACACAACAGACGCTGCGCCTTGCATTGCGTCCATATATGCTTCCCATGCCACGGGATCGCTGTAGTTGGCGGGGTCGCGTCGCTTGTTTAATTCGGAATTGAATAACGCGGGCAGACCAAAGTCGTCATAAATAACAACATATGACCTGTTAATAAGCGCCCAAGTCTCATCGCCTCCGCTTGAGGATGTTTTTGTCGCTTTGTAGGTAAATGTGGAGGAGTACGCTCCGTCCGCCGGTCTGACAGCAGCGGGGTCAACGACATAAACAGGAGCATTCCAGATACCACCATTTTTATTGGTGCTTATATTGCTAAACGCAGCCGGTGTAACACCTGCTAAGGCAGGATGGACAGTTGCTGCTGTTCGGGAGATTGTTGCATCTATTTCATGAGCACTGTCCGTGTTGCGTCTAAACTGGACTTGAGCCTCGGCAATGTCAGAAAGAGAGGCATTTTGGTTTAAATATATACTCTTATAGTAAGATGTATGTTTATTGTTTGGGTTCGTATCATACGCAATGTAGTTTCGTCCATCATCCACGGAGTTTGTAATATAAGAAAACGCCATGGCGGTGAGTGGGGTACTGGTTAGCTTTGTACCAAGCTCGGTGAATACATCGTATTTCATGGTCACAACAAGTCTACCGCCGTCCGCAAAGGTGCCGCTGAGTGTGCAGTTGACGAACTCGCCACCGTTGATGACTTGGCCAACGAGGTTGGTCGGGGTGATTGCCGGGATATTGCTGGAGATGCTCACAATTTTGATTTTGTAAAGGGCATCTTGCGTAAAGGTGCCGGCTTTGTTTGTAGCACCTGTGTTAAGACCCATTGATTCATTGCTGATGGGGAAGGTAACCGCGGAGCCGATTTGATTCGGGATGGCTAACTCGGGATTTGCAAACTCCTGCGATGAGCTTAAGCCCATCAGGTTAGTCACCAAGGGAAGTATTGCCGTTAAAATTGGATCTCTCCTGGTGAAAAGAGCCGTCAACAGTCTTTCGACAATGCCCTTGAGTTCCACATTGGATATGATTTGATCAAAGGTTGTGTAGTTCATCTGCAGTGTTGCCGGGAAAACAACATTTAGGAGCCTTGCGACAAGGTCTATCAAAACCTTTTTAATCGTTTTGGTTGCAAGTTCTGAATCTGCACGGTGATCAAACAGCGCAAACAGATTCGTCGTGTTTAGCTCCAAAATATCGCGCAAGAGTCTGTTGACTAACAATTCTTTTGTGCTGCCACCGACAGTTGCCGGTAACCAGTTGGCCGGTAGGACGGAGAACACGATGGTGTCCAGCGCTGCCCAACCGTTTGTTGTGTTCAAGGTTAAGTTCAGCAGACCGCCATAGTTAATCCTGACATAGTTTACAAGTGCCAGTACCAAAGCATCAAGGCCTTGACCGTAAGGTAGAAGCCCCTGACCGGGCAGTGCGCCTGTTGCCGGATTCATATCAATGACCTTATTAAGGGCGTAAACCCCAAAGTCCGCTAACATAAAGAGGACACCGTCGAGGGTCTTGGGTTGTGCCGAGTAATCAATCTGTGGGATATATTGGGCACACGCTTCTTTTGCCGCATACCAAGCAACCTCTACGAGGGTATCAGCGTCGGATGGGATGTCCATATTGTCAACCAAACTGTTGAGAAGGGAACGCAGAAGATAGGAGAAAAGTTGTTGGTAGTTCATCTCCGTAATTTGCTGTTGTGTGGCAGTTTCAACATAGTCCGGAAATAAACCGTTGCCGATAAGGCCCAGAACATATCTTGTCGCTTGTGTGAGGTTACTAAGCGCATGGGTATTATCGCCCGCAACCCAGCCGGTGTAGTTGAGTGTGACGGCATCAATGATCTCAAACAAAATATCGTTGAGCTCGCCTACAAATGTCGTACCCGCCGCAAATGTGTGTGCAGGCACCGTATAGTGAATGTTAAAAATTTGAGCATACTCGTTCAAGTTGGATTCGTCGCCTGGGTCCGCCGGATTGAGCGGATCATAAACAACGCCGCATAATTCACGTATAACTGTTTTGAGTTGTTCATTTAGTAGCGGTACCAAAATAACATTGTATGCGTTGGCAAGAAGGTCTTCCGCAAAATCATAAGCAGGGGCTGTGCTGTTGACTATATTAATATAGCCCGCAAGCCCGGGAGCGAAACCGGGTTCTTCCGGTGTCCCAACAATAAGTCCCGTGACGAGATCTTGAATCATTTGGTCTACTGTCTGTGTAATAACCGCCGGCACGGGGATAACATCAGGATAAGCTAGCTCAAAGAGCATCTCTTTAACCATCTTGTTGATATCGATATCGCTCAGGTCAACAAAAGCATTGACAAGGCCCATATCGAGAGAACCGTCAATTACTCTTGAAATGATTGTTTTATTGTCGCTCAAAAACTGAACGAGCGCAAAGATAACATTTTTGTCCGCCGTAGCAGCGGGGGTACTTGTTCTTCTGGGTGCATTAATCGCTGTAAAGTTAAGACCGCCAAGGTCACCCAAAAGCCCCTGAGCTGTTGCCCAAAGGGAACCGCTTGTCAAACCATAAATGCTGTTAAGCGCATTATCGATTGACGACAGGTTGAGTGAGCCGATAGCGGGCACTTCAATAATCAAAGACCCCTCTGCATCGTTCATGTCTTTCAACATTTTATCAAGAAAGTCGAGGGTCATTGAACTGCATTGGTCAATTGTAAAGCTTGGTTTGTCGTGGTCGTCATATTGGGACGCGGGGATAGCAGCGTCTTTGTAGCCTGCCTTGGCACTCGCAACCACGCTTAAAAATGAAGACATGATAACGATTGCCATGAGAAAACTGAGAATTCTTTTTGCTTTTTTCAAGTTTTTGCACCTCCGTTTAATATTGCTTGTCCGTTTGTCTGCTTGTTATGGTTGATAAGTCTGTGCATTTTATCACAATGTTCAGTGTAAGTGCCACACCTTATCTTGTTCCGCCGGCCGGCACATACAGGCCTAATACGGATTGATTGTTTTGGCAGCATCCCCCCTGCTCTCATCTTTTCGCAGTCTTCCGCACTTGTGCCACGAGAATTGTTGTGACGCTGAGAGAAGACTTTAATGTACAATCACTGATTTTACGTTATTCCGACTAAAAAACTATAAAAAACTATATAATAACAAGTTGGAAGTCCCCTTATCGCTAAATAAGGGAAAATTTACCTAAAATTCCAACTTTATTATCCATTCAAATATACTCCATTGTACCGGTTTTGTCAATGTATTAAAAAAATCATTTGATATT
>CAZMSM010000085.1:0-7532 GCA_964568955.1 uncultured Eubacteriales bacterium
AAATATACTCCATTGTACCGGTTTTGTCAATGTATTAAAAAAATCATTTGATATTTTAGTCGTTTTTGCTAAAGATACCAGTATATTTTGGTGAATAATAAATAGTTACCTGACTCTCCTCTACATTGCCAACGTTCTTATATATCTATCATACCATAATTGAGTCATAAATCAAGTTTTTTTGCAGCTGTTTGCGAAAACATTTCCGGGCATTTTTGATAGATTTTGTCTGCCAAAACGTCCCCTATATTTTCCCTATATGTAATGTATAGGGAAAATGATGTTTTAAGACAAAATTAAACATGCAAGTGTACTGACTTTACAGACATTGTGGCCGGTTCGGCAACGGCCGTCACGCACTGCTTGATGCAAGGCAACTTAAGCAAGCTTTTAGATTGCTTTGTTCTCCCTCTTTCCTAGGTGTAAAGTTGCTTTGCCTTACCGGTATTTTTATATCGTTGTATTAATAAGGAGCGTAAAAGATGTGCTATATTACACCAAAGTAAAAAATTAACATTTTGTACCTTGACATTAATTCTGATTTGTGGCGTAATTGTATAGGAATTATAACAGCCAAGGGGTCGAATGGGATCTTTTTATCCGCAAACTGCATGTGTAAAGCGCTTTTGGGGTATGGCTGTTATAGACAAATATAAGCTATAAAATAAAAAACAAAATATTGGAGTGAACACTTAATGAAACAAACAAGAAGGCTAAAGTATTTTGCCGGCGGAGAGTGGCACGAATCAAAGACCGAAAAGTACATGGATGTATTTAACCCGAGCACCGGTGAGGTACTCGCCCAAACCCCCTGCTGCACTGTGCAAGAGGTTGAAGAAGCGATTGCAGCGGCAAAGAAAGCGTTTTCAAGCTGGTCGCAAACCCCCGTGTTCAAACGTGTGCAGGTACTTTATAAATTCCGCGACTTGGTTGATAAACATATGGACGAGTTAACGGATATCGTTGCGCGTGAGCACGGCAAAGTCTGGGCGGAAGCGCGCGGTGACATCCTCAAAGTAAAAGAACCTGTCGAATTTGCCTGCTCCGCACCTTCATTGATGCTGGGGGAGAGCCTTATGGACACCTCCTTGGGGTACGACACGGTGCTTTACAGGGAGTCTGTTGGTGTTTTTGCCGGTATTGTACCATTCAACTTCCCCGGTATGATACCCATGGGTTGGATGGCACCGCTGTGTATTGCCACGGGGAATACAATGGTTATTAAAGCGGCTTCCATGACACCAATGACAGCCATGCGGCTCACGGAGCTTTGGCACGAAGCAGGTTTACCTGCGGGGGTGCTCAATATTGTAACTTGTTCACGCAGTGAGGCCGAAATCTTTCTGACTCATCCGGATATTAAAGGGGTCAGTTTTGTCGGTTCAACCGCGGTTGGCTTACACATCTATTCGACCGCAGCAGCCAATGGCAAAAGGGTGCAGGCGCTTTGCGAGGCGAAAAACCATGGGCTGGTGCTTGAGGATGCCGCGCTTGAGCGTAGCGCAAGAGGCATTATCAACTCCGCCTTTGGTTGTGCGGGTGAGCGCTGCATGGCTTTGCCGGTTATCGTCGCGCAAGAGAGCATTGCGGACCACCTCGTCTATCTGCTCGTGAAGTTTGCCAAAGAGCTTAAAATGGGCCCGGCATATGATAAAACATCGGACCTTGGCCCAACCGTAACCGCCCAGCACAGAAAATCCGTTGTTAAATGGATTGAAAAGGGAATTGAGGAAGGCGCTGAGCTAAAGCTGGACGGCAGAGGTGCGAGCGTAGAGGGATTTGAAAACGGTTTTTACCTCGGCCCCACTATTTTTGACCACGTAACGCCGGAGATGAGCATTGGCAATAAAGAAATTTTTGGCCCCGTGCTTTGCATCAAAAGGGTTAAAACCTTTGAGGAAGGCCTTGAGCTGATGAATAAAAACGAATTCGGTAACGGGTCTGTTATTTTCACACAGAGCGGTTATTACGCGCGAGAGTTTGCCAAACACACACACGGCGGCATGGTTGGCGTCAACGTCGGCATCCCCGTCCCGGTTGGTATTCTACCCTTTACGGGGCATAAAAACTCGTTTTTCGGCGACCTTCATGCGCTGGGCAAAGACGGCGTAAGATTTTTCACCGAAACCAAGACGGTAACCACTCGCTGGTTTGATGAAGAAGAAATGAAAGCGGACAAGGTGGATACGTGGGATGGGTCCGTTGGGGGCTGAGTCGAAAAACAACAAAAGTGCAACTCACGACGAAAGGAAATGAATGCAATGGCACATTTAATCGATATTAAAGACATGTACAAAATATATAACCCCGGTGAAAATGAAGTGCGCGCGCTGGACGGCGTATCACTCACAGTGGAACGGGGCGAGTTCCTTTCTATTATTGGGCAGTCCGGCTCGGGTAAATCGACACTCATGAATATGCTTGGGCTGTTGGATATTGCTACGAGTGGCACTTATTTTTTGGACGGCAAGGATGTTTCTCGTTTTGGTGACGACGAACTTTCCGAAATCCGTAACCAACAAATTGGGTTTATTTTTCAAGGCTTCAATCTTATTCCAAGCCTTACCGCACAAGCAAATGTAGAGTTACCCCTTGTTTACAGAGGAATGCGTAAAGAACAACGCAACGAACTTTCACAGGCCGCCCTCGAAAGAGTGGGGATGAGCAACCGAAAGAAGCACCTGCCGTCCCAATTGTCGGGTGGACAGCAACAAAGAGCGGCTATTGCAAGAGCTGTTGCCGCGAGACCACCGATTATTCTGGCGGATGAGCCCACAGGCAACTTGGACTCCGCGTCGGGCGAAGATGTTATGCGCATTTTACACGAGCTGAACGAAGAAGGCCGCACCATTATTTTGATTACACATGACACCGAGATCGCCGAAACCGCAAAAAGGTTAATCCGCTTACACGACGGAAAAATTGTTGAAGACAGAACCAACTAAGCAATCCATTTAGCCTAAAAAAAGAACCGCGGAGTTAATCCGCGGTTCTTTTTTTTAAATTTTACATTAAGTTTTCATCATACATTGCCAAGATACCGCCTATATATTTGGGGCGGGTTCGTGCTGCCGATAACAAGGCTTCCCCAATGCGTATGACTTTCAACCGCAACGGAATTGCCACGTGTTTAAGATGCATACCGATCAGGGTGCTACCGATATCCAAACCGGCATCCGCCCTAATTGCTTCAACAGCGATGGGGTCTTTCATGCTTTTGTATGCCGCTGTGGCAAATGCACCGCCGGCCTTGGGCTGCGGCACGACATTGACCGGGTCCACTAAAGGCACCGCTGAACGCTCTACAATAATCGCCCTGTTGAGGTGTTCACAGCACTGCGCTGCAAGATAGATATTCCTGCCGGAGAGGACGTCATTGATAGCATCAAAAACAACTTTGCCTATTTCCGGATTCGAATCGCTGCCAATTCTATGCCCCCTGATTTCACTTGATGAGCAGCCTACCACAACAATTTGACCGGCACGCAGATTTGCAACATCAACCAGTTCCAATGCCGCTTGAGTCGCCTCTTGCTTGATTTGTTTAAATAATTCAGACATCCCCGTCATCCCCAACTTTCTAAAATTTTTATAGATTTCGTAACAATAAGATTTTTTCGCATAAACAGACCCATGCACACTTGCCTTCCACCTGTTAATAAAACGCGGCAGACGTATTACAGGGCAATAACTTTTTTTAATATGCTGCTTAGAGAACGATTTAACAGTACCGCCAAGAATGCGTTTGTAACGCCTTGCAGAAGATTGCCGATAATGGACGCCGCTGCCCCCGCAGGTGTGAATAAGAAAGACTCCCCTATAAAATACCCCAACATCATCAAAACACCGGCGGGCAACGTTGCAAGGATAGCATATTTTTGTTTTTGCTTTTTGTATATCCAGCCGCAAACGAAGCCTTCAAGCCCTTTGACAACAAATGTAATCGGCGCATAAATTGCATAGCCGGTAATAAGATCCGCCAAGGAGCTGCCAAAAGCACCTGCCACGAAGCCGGCTGTCGGCCCCAGCAACAAGCCGGTGAACATTAAGAATGTATCGCCAAAGTTAATATAGCCGTTGAGCACGATTGCCGGGATTTGGATGATTACCGTGGCGACGGTTGTTAAAGCAATCATCATCGCCAGTAGTGCTAATTTTCGGGGACTCACGTTTTTCATTGATAAACCTCACTGTACTTCAGCTATATCTAAGCGGCATATTTTCAGTAAAAATCAATTCGCTTGTTTGTAAGCGAATCATCCGTGTATTGACTTTACCAATGCTCACTATTATAATACTAACTGGTATTAAGTAAATGGCCAGTTTTCATTTTTTAAACAATGCCAGAATAGGAGCTTTATGATTACCCTGACTTTTGACCCCAAATCAAAAACACCCATGTATGAACAGTTGTATAAGTTTATCAAAACCGAAATTGAAAGTGGCACCCTGGAGCAAGATGAAAAACTCCCCTCAAAACGTAAGCTGTCCGCCCACCTAAAAATAAGCACCGTAACGGTAGAGACGGCCTATGCGCAGCTGGTTGCGGAGGGTTACTTGCGCACTGTACCCAAAAGCGGTTACTTTGTACTGCCTTATGAAGGTTTTCGCTTGACGAAGCGGAAACCGACCATTGCGACTAAAAAAACTGTTTCAAATAAAACTGTGCCAAAATATGATTATGACTTTAAGACCAACGCTGTTATGACTGACCTTTTCCCCTTTGCAACATGGGCAAAGCTGGCACGAGAAGTTCTTGCACAAAACAGAAATGAGCTGCTGAATGTTACCCATCCGCAGGGCTCCCCGCAACTGAGGAACGAGATTGCAGACCACCTTTACAAATTCCGCGGAATAACAGCCCTTCCTGAGCAAATTATCGTCGGTGCGGGGTCTGAGTACCTGATGATGCTTCTTATCCAGTTACTGGGGAGGAACAGCGTTTACGCGCTTGAAAACCCCGGTTACAGCAAAATATTTAAAATATTTCAAAGCAATGGTATTGTCGGGCTACCAATATCCTTAGATGAACAGGGGTTAAGTGTAACGCAGCTAAAAAAAACCAAAGCCAATATCGTGCACGTCACACCGTCACATCAGTTCCCGCTTGGGGTTGTGATGCCTATCGGGCGCCGATTATCGTTGCTCAAGTGGGCCGGCCAAAGTGATGACCGCTATATTATAGAAGACGATTATGACAGCGAATTTCGTTTTATCGGCCAACCCATACCTGCCATGCAGGGGCTTGACCATGCCGGAAAGGTCGTTTACATCAACGCGTTTACCAAGAGCCTCGCACCTTCGCTTAGAATCAGCTATATGGTGCTCCCCCCTCGTTTGATGAAAATATATGAGAAAAACTTCATTTTCTATTCCTGTACGGTGCCAAACTTTGAGCAATACACACTTTACAGGTTTTTAAACAGAGGATATTTTGAACGGCATTTAAGCCGCATGCGAAACGCTTACAAAGACAGACGTGATTTATTTATAAACGCCGTTGCGCAAAGCCGATTGGCACCGGTTACCGACATCATCGGGTCGGACGCCGGACTGCATTTTCTGATGAAAATCAATAACGGTATGAGCGAGAGGGAACTTGTCGAAACGGCTTCAAAGGTTGGGGTTAAACTGCACGGTTTGTCGGAATATTACAATTGCCCTGTAGAAGAATATCCCAAGAGTACAATGGTTATCGGTTACTCCGGCTTAAACGCGGCGGATTTAACCGCTGCCGTTACGCGCCTGGAAGAAGTCTGGTGCTCGTCTTGAGCCAAATCACCTGAAAAACGACGCAAAAAAACGGAGTGCCTCATTAGCACTCCGTTTTGATATATTCCCTGTTTAGTCCAGCACAAAAATGCGCACTCCCCTGTGGCCCCAAGCGTAACACTCATCAAAGGTGTTCATGTAGATGTCTATGGTGCAGCCGTTTGTTTTAACAAAACCGCCTGTATCCGCAGCAATGCAGTAACCATAGATATATTTGCCGTCGAGCGAAACCACATACAGTCGTGTCCCATAAGGTATTTGTTTGGGGTTCACCGCAATATGCCCCACTTTTGCCGGCAAGCCGGTTGATGTTGTGCCTCCGCCGGAATATGCTTTTGCCGTACCGTCAATAAACTTTGTGTAATTAATCGGTAGCCCGTTGGCGTCAAGCTTTATGTCGCCGGGCATGGGCAGGTTGGATATGGGCGAAAGACCGGACTTGAACTTGATGGAGGACACTTTAATCATCGTGCCCACAAGAGTGACCTGAGGAACAGCCTTTTTGGTAACCGTTTGTGACACCACGGTGCTTTGGTCTAACACGCCGTTGACAATCCTGTCACTGTACAGGACCGTTTTTTCGCCATCGGCACCGGCTTGAACCTTTTTGGAGTCCCCAATGTACATGTCCCTTGATTTTTTAACCGTTTTTTCAAACTCTATTTTCTCGTTCTCGGTACGTTGTGTATACTGTACTCTTAAAACCTTGATTTCCATCCCGGCTATGAGTGCTGTATCGGGTGCAGGCTGCGTTTCGTCATCGGCACCAAGGATTACTTCGGCCCTTTCCACCGCTTCGAGCACGGTGCCCGCCGGTGTATTAATCTGCGCTGTTTTGCCATCGGCAACGACGGTAACGCCGAAAGCCCTTTCAATGGTTATCGTCATGCCTTCGTGAACAGGCTCGCCCTGAGCCGGGGTAACCCGGTCATTGGGGGCGATTGCCACGGCGTTTTTCTCCAGAGTATATGCTATGTTTTTGCAGGCCGTAATCGCTTTTTCGTTGTTCTCACCATCAGTGAGACTAACAACACAAGCACGGTAGACCATAAGTGTTGAATCCTCCCCTTCGGTAAAACCGGAGGTGTCGAGCAAATCGTCTTTGCTCAAGATTACGTTTGCTTGGGCCAGAATTTCTTCCGGCTGCGTTTTTCGTGTAGATACGGACAGGTCGCTACCGGCGTCTCGAATGGTAACGGTGTAAGTGGACAAGGCGGACGCAACAACCACACTTAAGCTAAAAGTTAATATAATTACTGCACAGGTGATTACCGAAACCTTGATTTTCGCCAACGACATATCGACAAAAGTTTGTCTTATTCGTCCTAACATCAGGTATACTCCTTTATTGGGTGCGCTAATTTTAGTTGCAACGATTGCACTACGCGACCCATATCTGTTTCGACCTTGAACCATACTAAACATCAGTGCCTCAAAAGTCAAATCAATTAAATGTAGGTTTTTGTGCAATTTGTACAATCCACATGTCCGCTATATGTCTATTTAGACATATAGCGAATATTTTTTAAGCTAAGCAACGATAATCGGGGAAAATTTTTGTGTGATTCTGAAAACATCGTAATCAGTGAATAACAGGGCTATTACCGTCTTTTGCTTATTAATTCGCATTATTACGTTAAAAAGCCCACGGCAAGAGCCATGGGCTTTTTGTTCTCGTAGGGCAGATTCGGAGAAATAACGCAAGTTATCTCTTCGAAAACTGTGGTGCGCGACGGGCACCTTTTAAGCCGTACTTCTTT
>CAZMSM010000086.1:0-6595 GCA_964568955.1 uncultured Eubacteriales bacterium
GAAACAACGGGGTCCGCAAGTTCCCAGATTTTGCCGATGGGGTCTTTGAAAGCGCCGTCGCCGTAAACCATGACCTCAATTTGTTTGCCGGTCAGTTTGAGCAAGGTTGCGGCTATCTCGTCAACCGCCTTTTGTGCGTCCCGCGGGAAGAGCTTGATTTTCGTTTCGGTTGCTTTGTTGCTGCCGAGCAGACCGTAAGCTTCGTTATACCCGCTGCCGTTAACCGATGCGTTTAGAATTTGGTCAAGCCCGATAACTTTTTCCGCCCCTGCGGCTAAAAGGAGCCTTTGCGTGCGCTGCCTGGAATGTATGTCACAGTTGAGCACTTGCTTTGTTTTATTTAAAATCGCTCTGCAGTCGTTGGCCAACAGTATTTCAACCTCGCAGCCTTCCTCGAGGATGAGGTTTTTGTAGTATTCGATGTAATCCACGCCCGTAAAGGTGTGTTTGTTGATGCCGAAAAGCTCTCTGTACTTATCTTCCGTAAGCACGTCTGTCCATGGGTTAATGCCTTTTTCATCAAGTGCGTCAAGGCTGATAAGATGGTTGCCTACCTCGTCGGCGGGGTAGCTGAGCATCAAGACTATTTTTTTCGTTCCTCTTGCGATGCCCTTTAAGCAAATGGCGAACCTGTTGCGGCTAAGTATTGGGAAGACTACGCCGATGGTGCCGGTGCCGAATTTTGCTTTGACATCGCTTGCGATTTGATCAATGGTTGCGTAGTTGCCTTGTGCGCGCGCAACCACCGCTTCGGTAACCGCCACAACATCCCTGTCGTGAAGCGCAAAACCCTCGCTTTTGGACGCGCTTAAGACGCTGTCAACCACGAATTCGGCAATATCATCGCCCTCTCTGATAATAGGTGCGCGAATGCCCATTGATACCGTGCCGATAAGTCTCTCCATTTCATCCACTCTTTCGTTAAATTATTCTGCCAAAGGGAAGTATATCACGCCGGGCGTAATAAATAAAGTGTTTTTCTTTTCTTGTTTTTATAGTTTGTTATCTTTTTGGGAATAGGGCTAGACTCGCCGGTGTTCGTCTGTAGGGTGATTCCTATGTTGTCCGCCTCATTGGGCATATTTTGGGATGTGGCGGGTGTTGAAAATTTCAGTTGCGGTACAGGCGGTCTTGTGGTAAAATAGCCAAGTTCCGGCTGGTGGCCGGTGCTATATTTTTGGGAGTGATTTGGTTGAATAAAAAGATTGCTAATGTCCCGCTTGCGGGTATGTTTCTCGCTTTGTGTATGGTTGTGCCGATGCTGACCGGGCAAATTCCACAAGTGGGCATGGCACTTGGCCCCATGCACATCCCTGTTTTGCTTTGTGGTTTTATTTGCGGCTGGCCATACGGTTTGGCGGTTGGTTTTATCGCGCCGCTTTTGCGTTTTGCTATGTTTGGCTTGCCGCCTGTTTTCCCAATGGGCTTGTCCATGGCGTTTGAACTGGCGGTGTATGGGCTTGTGGCAGGTTTGTTGTACAGCAGACTGCCAAAGAAAATACCCTATATTTATCTCACACTCGTTAGCGCAATGCTCTGCGGTCGCTTGGTGTGGGGGGCGGCAAGTTATTTATTTTTTAACCTTGCCGGCAAACAATTTTCATTTGCTATGTTCCTCAGCGGTGCGTTTACTGCTGCTATTCCCGGTATCATCCTTCACATTGTTCTGATTCCGCTTATTGTTATTGCGTGGCGGGCAGTACAGCCGAAAGTATTTGGGGATTTGTAATTTTTTAAATTTGCACAAACCAAAAGTCCGCAAGGCTACAAGCCTTGCGGACTTAAATTAAGTTAGGGCTGTTCAAACTCTTGTTCGGGTGACCGGTCTTATGTGCGGGTGAAAATGTTTTCTATAAAGTAAACGAGTTTTTGGAAGGGATAAATGATGCGCCAAGCCGTGTCCATAAAGATATAGCCAAAGTTCAGGATAGAATCTTTCGCAAAATAATCCCTGTATTGTACCAAATGAGTGTCGAAAACGGTCGGGTTGTTTTCATCAAGGGTGATAACCCTGACCCCGCGATTGTCATCCCCGTAGGGTGCGATACCGGCAGTTGGGGTACAGGCGATGTCAACGCCCCTGACGGTGACGTGGTAGGTGTTGGTGTGGTCGTGCCCGACGAACAAGGCAACAACATCACCTTGTGATAGGATAGCGTCAAACTGACCGCCGTTGACATCGGGTGGGTAGGCGCCTTCCGTTAAAACACCGCTGTGGGTCATGGCGGGGTTGAGGATGAAATATTTACCGTACCTTGCAATGGCGCCCGGGGTGCCAAAAGGCACTTCGAGGAAGGCTTCATACACTTCCGGCACGACAATATGCTGGAACATCATGGCGGGAACAAGGTTGCCGCCGTTTGCGGCTTTAAGCTCGTTGCCTTTTTCAATGTACCAGTCAAGTTGGTCCTGCTGAACATGGGCGTAGCCGCCGTTTTCTTCGTCATAGGTGCCCGAGTCGATCATCCAAAGGTTATACGCCATTTTCTGTGGGTCGTTGCTTGCATAAATCGGAACATTGTATGTGCCGACACCGGATAGTTCAGGTCCCTCATCATGGCCGATAAAGCAATCGTACTTCATATACATGGCCATTTGGGCTTCTTTCGGTGTTTTGCCTTCATCGTCATGGTTGCCAAAAACGGCAGCCACGGGAACGCCGGCGCTTTCAAAAATACTCATTAATTTGTCTATTGTATGTTCCGTGAGTTTATCGGTTTGGGATTTACCCCCGAAGATGTTGTCCCCGGTGAGGACAACCAGGTCCGGGTCGACATCTTTCAATGCCTTCTTCAAAAACCTTGCCGCGGCCGGCATCAGGCCGGGCCCGTCCTGAACATCGCTGACTTGCATGATGGTAAATTTTTTGTCACTGCCAAAGCTAAGGTGTGCCGTTTCAGCCGGTGTTTGCACACGTGCAGCGAGCGAAACGGGGGAGAGAACAAACACAAGGAGCAAAATAAGCGAAAGTGATTTTTTCCAAATATTTTTCATAAACCTGTCCCTCTTTCCAAAAATAATTTTTTGCTTTTTACACAACGGATTTTACCACAAAGCACAGCACCGTGTCAAATATCGGGGTCTTAATAATCTTCTGATTTTGCCAATTGTTTTGTTGATTTTATCGCCTGAAAAATTGCCTACAAAAAAATATTTCAATATTGTTTTAAATATGGTATGATAATTTTAGCAAGATTAAAAATTGAGGAAAAGGGTGATTTTGTGACACGGCTTAACGAGGAAAAACGATTTAACCGCAACAAATGGACCTATACCGTGCCCGGCATCGGCCGTGATATGGCCTACAACCTGTTTGCCAACTTTTTGCTGGCCTATGTCCTTTTTACACGTAGCATGACCCCGGAACAATTTGGCGCAATCGGCGTTATTTTAATCGTTGCCCGCATTTGGGACGCGATTAACGACCCCGTGATGGGCGGAATTATTGAAAACACACGCAGCAAGGTGGGCAAGTTTAAACCCTGGATCATCATCGGCGCTGTTCTTAACGCAATTGTTTTGGTCATCATGTTTTCCAACCGCGTAGAGGGGTGGAATTTTGTTATTCTCTTCGCGGTGCTGTATTTCTTTTGGGATATCACTTGGACGATGAACGATATTGGCTACTGGTCCATGCTGCCCTCCTTAACCAGCGACCCCAAAAAGCGCGACAAACTGACCTCTTTCGCCAATCTTTTCGCAACAATAGGCGCTATTTTGGCCATGGGGCTTATACCGATACTGACCAACGGTTCTGCGGCCATCGGCGGCAGTTCCATTTCCGGTTACCGAGCGGTCTCTATTTTCATTGCGTTCGGGCTTGTGGTGAGCCAAGCGGTGGTCTACTTTTTTGTGCGTGAAAGCAAAAAAATCCACCCGGAAAAAGAGGAGCGCATCGGGCTCAAGCGAATGATCAGCGTTATTTTCAAAAACGACCAGTTGCTGTGGGTGGCCCTGGTCATGCTGCTGTACAATGTCGGTAGTGCCTTGTTGACGGCTTTCGGCGTTAACTATATGTACCTTTCCTTCGGCTACAACGGGACCTATGTGACCGTTTTTGTGGCGTTTTATGCCTTGGCCTCCATCGCTATTAACATACTCTACCCGCGCCTTGCGGCAAAAATGTCCCGCCAAAAAATGTCTACCCTTGCGATGATTACAACAGCAGTGGGTTACCTTATGTTCTTTGTGTTCGGCACACTGTTGCCGGCGCTTGGCGTGCCACCGCTTGTTCAGCTGGCGGTTATTTTGCTGGAAGCGTTTATCATCGGCTTTGGCCACTCCTTGATTTACATGGTTATCACCATTTACCTCACCAACACTATCGAGTACAACGAATACAAGACGGGTTTGCGGGATGAAGCAATCATCTTTTCCCTGCGCCCCTTCATGGCGAAAATGGGCAGTGCCTTGCAGCAGGCTATTATCACGGTGGCCTACCTTGCTATCGGCATGCTGAACATCACCAATGGCATTTCGAATGTTGAAAAGGACGCAAACTTGAAACTGATTACCGAGGCAGAGAAAACAGCGCAGATAAAAGATATTTTGACAAACGCACCGGCAAGCATTACCTTCTGGCTCAGGGTCAGCATGGTTGTTGCCCCCATCGTTTTGATCTATGCGGCCTATATCATCATACGCAAAAAGATTACCATCGACGAGGAAAAATATAAGAGTATGCTTGTCGAAATTGAGGCACGCCGGGTACAGCCGACGAACGACGAGGGTTAAACCGCTTGCTTTTCACACTTTTCAGCGCTTTAAAGGTTTAGTGCAAAAAGCCCTTGAAAAATAATATGCTTGGTGATAGAATAAGCTACCGTCCTTCCTAAATGCTTGTAAGGGAGGACGGTTTATCATTGATATTTTAAACTTTGCTAAACTTTGCCCAAAAGAGGAGAGACTAAACAATGGCAATCACCGATTTTTTGGAAAAAAACGCAAAAATATATCCTTCAAAGGTCAGCCTGGTGGAAATAAGCCCCGCAAACCAGCCCGACCATGCGGTCACTTGGCGCGAGTATAATTTGATTGAGTCAAGCTCAAACGAAAAATACCGCCGCGAGATGACGTGGAAGGAGTTTGATATAAAGGCAAACCGTTTCGCCAATCTTTTGCTGACACGTGGCATTAAAAAGGGCGACAAGGTGGCCATCTTACTGATGAACTGCCTGGAATGGCTGCCTATCTACTTCGGTATTTTAAAAACCGGCGCTTTGGCCGTGCCGCTGAACTTCCGTTATACGTCGGATGAGATTCAGTATTGCCTGGAGCTTGCACAAGCCGATGCCCTGGTGTTCGGTCCGGAATTTGTCGGGCGTGTGGAGCAAGTGTTCGACCGGCTCCACGGTGTGAAAACATTTTTTTATGTGGGCGACAGCAAGCCGACTTTTGTGGACAGTTACGACAAACTTGTGCATCACTGCTCCTCCATAGCGCCGGCTGTTGAGCTGACGGATGACGATGATGCCGCCATTTATTTTTCCTCCGGCACAACGGGGCAACCCAAGGCCATCCTCCACACCCACAGTTCCTTAACGGCTTCTTGCGTGACGGAGCAAAACCATCACGCACAAACGCATGACGACGTTTTCCTTTGCATCCCACCGCTCTACCACACCGGGGCTAAAATGCACTGGTTCGGCAGCTTGCTTGTGGGCGGCAAAGCCATCATTCTAAGAGGGGTTAAACCGGAATGGATCCTCCGTGCCGTTTCCGAGGAGCGGGCGACGATTGTCTGGCTTTTGGTGCCCTGGGCACAGGATATTCTGGATGCCATAGAATCCGGTGATTTGCGCCTTGAAGATTACCGCCTGAGCCAATGGCGGCTGATGCATATCGGCGCACAGCCGGTTCCACCGAGCCTGATCCGCCGCTGGAAACAGGTTTTCCCCCACCATGAGTACGACACCAACTACGGCTTGAGCGAATCCAGCGGACCGGGCTGTGTACACCTTGGGGTGGAAAACATCCATAAGGTAGGCGCTATCGGCAAAGCCGGGCATCTTTGGGAAACCTTGATTGTCGATGAAGACGGCAAACCCGTCCCACAAGGCGAGGTCGGTGAGCTGATTGTCAAAGGCCCCGGAGTGATGAAATGTTATTTCAATAATGCAAAAGCAACAGCCGAATTACTGCGCGACGGCTGGCTGTACACGGGCGACGTCGCCCGCATGGACGAAGACGGTTTTATATACCTGGTTGACCGTAAAAAAGACGTTATTATTTCCGGCGGCGAAAACCTGTACCCGGTGCAAATAGAAGACTTTTTACGCACCCACCCGGCGGTGAGCGATGTGGCGGTTATCGGCCTGCCGGACGAGCGCCTTGGCGAAATGGCGGCCGCTATCATACAACTTAAACCGTGCGCCAATTGTACCCAAGCGGATATTATGGAGTTCTGTGATGATTTGCCGCGCTACAAAAGACCGCGCAAAATCATCTTTGCCGATGTGCCGAGGAACCCGACGGGTAAAATCGAAAAGCCGAAGCTGCGTGAGATTTACTGCGGGACGAGGCTTGTGGAAGCACAGACGACGAACTGAAAGATATTGTTTTTTAATTTGAAAAGCTCTCAGCCTCATTCAGTGGG
>CAZMSM010000087.1:0-6590 GCA_964568955.1 uncultured Eubacteriales bacterium
CGTCACCATAGATGTTTTCGGGATGCCGGGCATTAAAAGCCTTTATATGAACGAGGGCAGGGATGAAAGCATCATAAATGCCGCAAAGGCTGACAGAGTGAAGCCCGCGCAAGCCACTTCCCCCCTCAAGCTGAAAAAGCCCTTACAACTCATTGCTACGGTGGGTGTGGGAGCCGATGCTTTCATCAATACGCCCGAAAATCTCGAGAACACACTTGAAAACATGCGCGACCAGCTGCCCTACGTTAAAAGCTTGGGCTTTGGCGGTTTTGAAAGTTATGTTAAATGGGATTTCGTCGAATACGAGCGGGGCGTATACGATTGGAGCTTTTATGATGCGCTCATTGCGCTTGCGAGTGAGTTTGGCTTAAAATGGTTCCCGCTGATAATCGGCGGCTCAGCCTACGCTTTGCCCGAGTGGTTTCGCGAGGAGGTTGAAGGCTTTAAGGGTTTTGAGTGCTTGGAGCATGGAGTCACAAATAATGTTCCCACAATCTTTAATGAACATCAAACGCCATATGTAATGAAGTATTTGCATGCGTTTGGGAAACATTATGAGGGCAACGAAAACCTGTACGGTGTACGCCTTGGGCCGACGGGCAACTATGGGGAGAGCCAGTACCCCGCAACGGGGAATTGGGGTTATAAGGGGCAGGCGGAGCATATGCACATCGGCTGGTGGGCGCACGGCGAGGATGCCAACATCAGGTTTTCAAAATGGCTGCTTAATAAATATAAAACGGTAGAAAACATATCCAAACAATGGCGAGAAGAAGTTTTGTCCTTTGACGCAATAAAAACATTTCTCCCCTACCAAACGGCGGTTATGCGTAAAAGAAAAGACTTTGTGGATTGGTACATGGACGAGATGACCGATTGGTGCAACCGCTGGGCTGTCTGGGTGAGGGAGGAGCTGAAATCTCACGACATATATCAGTCGGCAGGCGGCTGGGGTTTTTGCGAGGCGGGCAGTGATTTTACCGACCAAACGGCGGGCATGTGCGCGGTGAATGGTGGTATACGCGCCACGAATGAGGACGAAAGCTATGAGCTCAACTTCGCCATTACGCGCATGCTTTCAAGCGCGGCGCGGTTTTACAAGGTTCCTTTTGGTTCGGAGCCTGCAGGTTACAGCACTGCAAGGGGCATCGTTAACAGGCTTTATAACATCATTATTAATAAGGGTCAGCATCTGTTTTATTACTCGGGCAACTTCATTTGCTGTGATGAAAGTGAAGCTTTTTGGCGCAAGTATGCCCCTCTTTTGGATGAGCGGGAAGAGCCTGTCATAGACGTGGCGGTCTTGTACCCCGACACAATGACCAAAATCAGTGATTCTTCGATCAGATGGCTGGACGGGTCTTCGTTTTTCTCCCAAGTGTTTGCCTTAAGGAGAAAGCTTGACTATGACTTTTGCTCGGAGCGTATGATAAAAGACGGGGCGCTTGATGTGAGCCGTTATAAAGCCTTTGTGCTTTTGACAAGAAACCATGACGGAGACTATATAGAAGCAGATGCTCTCGAGGGGATTGACGCCTATGTCAGAAAAGGCGGCGTGGTGATTTATCCGCTTTTGCGCTCGAACGCAAGAATGGGTCCGCAGACACTTGAAGGGGATTGCAGCGTTTTTGAGCGCTGGAGAGCGGGCGACACGGGTAGCGGAAAGGTGATCTTTATCAATGCCCAACGTGAACCCTTGGACGCCTTTATAGACGATGCTGCGGATGCGATTGCGCAGCTACCGAATATTTCGCCCCTGACAAGAGAGATGTTGCGAACGGAAAAACCGCGCAGCGTTTATATGAGTGCGTTAAAAAGCGGTAAGCTTGCCCTCTACAATGACCTTATGTCACCGGCACAACTAACGCTTGAGGACAAAAGGAAAATTGACATGGAGCCTGTTTCAATAAAAATTATCCAAAGATAAATAAAAGCAGACGGTCGTAAGGGCCGTCTGCTTTTATTTATTGTTTATTTTACTGCTTTGTTAATCCTTGAATCCGTAAAATTCTTTCGGATTGTCATAGAGCATTTTTCGTGCGATCTCTAAAGCCCTCTCAAGTGTAAGGGCTTTATCCCGAACTTTTTTAGCAAGTACGCGGGCAATCGTTTCCCTCGCCATTATTAAGTGGCCGAAAACCTTTTCCACAACGTAATAGTCGCCGCCAAAACCAAAAATTTTGTTGTCGGGCAGCATTTCTATCATTTCATCAAGCGCGTCAAAGGCAAACCTTTGACTGATAAGGTATGTCCAGCACATATTCATTCTTACGTTAGGCCAAACCTTCCCCAGCATGATGGCTTCCCTCATATAAGGGTAACCCACGTGATAAAGGTCGATTTTAACATCCTGGTTTTTCATGATAAAAGGCAACAGATTTGCCGGTGACAGCTCCCGGTAATCGTTCCAGTAACCCGTGTGCATACAGCACACAAGCTCGTTTTCATGAGTTGTACGCATTTGATAGCAAAGGATAAACTCGTTGAGTGGATTGCGCCTGGGGAGTTGCAAGGATGGGTCGGCCAGTAGGCGCGCAAGTGTGGCCTCGGCGTCCGCCCGTGTTACCTCGTCTATCGAAAACGCCAGGAACTTAATGCCCACGGCTTTCATCGCTTTAGCGTTACGAATATGCTTTTGGCACACTTCCAAAACGTCGTCAAGAGAGCCGGTTTTGCCGCTAAGTGTTTTCAGGATAGCCTCGCGGGAACAAAGCTCATCAATGGCCCTCACGGTTTGCAGGATACGCCCCGAATATGTGTCATCAAGGGGGCCGTCGCAGTTTATCGATGCAATTATTTTGCAGCTGTCACGAAGCACGCGGTCATAAAGCCCTTTTGTGTTAGCCTTCTTTATTCGGTCGCTAACAACATGTACATTCTCGCATGTAAGTTCCCCTTCACCATAAAACTTCTCCATCGCTATATGTGCAGCGCGGAAATAAGAGGTGTGCTTTGTTTTCTTGTAAAACGGCTCAAAAGTGCGCCACTTCCAGTCGATATCGCCCGGCTGCCACAATATTTTTGCCATCGTTTCTTTGTCCATGCCTGCAGTGTAGAGGTCATGCTGGCAGTAGTGCGAAAAAAGAGTAAAGGCGTCGGGCTCCTGAGCCAGCCGTTTGCTTTCAGGGTCCAAATGCTCATGGCAGTCATAGATGTAGAGCTTTTCAAGCTCTGTGATGATTTCTTTTTCCAGCTCAGTTAAAGATTCAAGATAAAAAGACACAATAATCCCTCCAATGTTCAAATCATAGCACAATAAAGCGTTAAATGCCATAAAATCCTATACATTGCCTTGTGCTTTTGCGTTTTTTGTTGTGAGTTTTATGCAAATAAGATATACTATATTTTGTGAAGGGGTTTGATTGTCTTTCCATATGTCCTAAACAGAAAGGAAAATCAAATGAAAAAACTAATCGTGTCTTCCAGAGAATCAGGCAATACATTTAAGGTGTGCCAATATGTATCAAGCAATTCGGATGTTGAGTTTCAAAGTGCAGCCAAAACTGAAAAACAGGATCTGTCGTCCTATGATGTCATTATATTGGCTTCCGGTGTATATGGTAATCATGTTCATAAAAGCATTGTTAAATGGATAAACAGTATTGAAAAAAATACAATCACTTCAAGTGCAAAATTCTATCTCTTTTTAACATGGTTTGGCAGAGGGGACTCTGATAGAGCTGCTTTTAATGAGGTGAAGCATTTGTTGGGTGAGAAAGGCATAAAACTTGAGGACAACTATATGAAATGTTTTGGAAAAGGGATGGGCGTGGTAAGAAGTTCCCATCCAAATGAAGAAGATTTTAAAAATGTTTTGTTATGGGCAAATGAACTATAAACCGCACGGATGGGTCTATGATATTTCCGTAGTCTGAAACACAAGAGGCATCTCTCTGTGCTGTGTTTTTTTAGGAGGCGAAAGAATATGGAATTAAAAGGTAAGTACGCTACCGCAAAAGCATTTGCAGATGAATTAGAACAAGGCGCAAAGGAGCAAATACTGACCCTGCTGGACCAAAAGTTTATAGAAGGTTCAAATGTCAGAATCATGCCGGATGTCCACCAAGGCAAGGGTTCTGTAATTGGCTTTACTGCTGATATGGGGGACAAGATAGTGCCCAATATTGTTGGCGTTGACATTGGATGTGGTATGCTGACAGTGGAATTGGGCGGTATGGATATAGATTTAGAGAAGTTAGACGAGACCATAACAAAGAAAATCCCTTCCGGCAGACACGTACATGATGAGAGGAAATATGAATTTGATAGATTACAAGATCTCCATATCTTTAGGGAGTTGAGAGACACCAGAAGGATAATAAGGAGCATAGGGAGCCTTGGAGGGGGGAACCACTTTATAGAAGTGGGCGAAGATTCAAGTGATGATAAATATATGGTTATTCACTCCGGAAGCAGAAACTTAGGCCTTCAAATAGCCAATACTTATCAAGGGATAGCCATCGACCTGTGTAGCGGTAAGAGAGAGTTTTTTGAAAGAAAAGAAGAGCTGATTGAAAGCTATAAAGAGCAAGGGAAGAGAGATAATATTGAACGTGCTTTAAAGCGTTTAGAAAAAGAATATAAGGGGCTAAAGCCGGAGTATCCAAGGGACTTGTGCTATTTAGACGGTGAGTTTAGAGAAAGGTACCTTCACGATATGAAAATAGCGCAGGAATATGCCAGCTTAAATAGGAAAACAATGGCAGACATTATTCTTTATAGTATGTTTGAAAAAGAATTAGATGATTTCCCTCATTTTGAAACGGTGCATAATTACATAAGTTTTAAAGACAACATCATTAGAAAAGGAGCCATTTCTGCCTATGAGGGAGAAAGGGTATTAATCCCTATAAATATGAGGGACGGCTCTATAATTGGTGTGGGCAAGGGGAACTCGGACTGGAATTATTCGGCACCCCATGGAGCGGGCAGAGTTTTAAGCAGAACCCAGGCCAAACAAGAACTAGATTTGGCCGGATTTAAGGAGTCAATGAAAGGAATCTATTCCACATCCGTTCACCAAGGGACTTTAGACGAGGCCCCTAGTGCATATAAACCGATGGAGGAAATAATAGAAGCCATGAGAGATACTGTAGAAGTAGTAGATATAATAAAACCAATATTCAATCATAAAGCATAAAAACAGGGAACTAAAACATAAAGAGGAGGGTTAGAACATGGAAAGAAAAATCAAACAAGAGGTACAAGGTTTTAGAACACAAGATGGCGCCGGCGTAAACTTGGTCAGGGTTTTAGGGAATAGAACCATCCGAGAATACGATCCGATTTTAATGCTCGATTCTTTTGACAGCACAAACCCCGATGATTACACGGCCGGCTTTCCGTTGCATCCCCATAGAGGGATTGAAACAATTAGTTATATCTATCGTGGCCACATGACGCATAAGGACAGCTTAGGCAATGAGGACACCATCGCTGACGGAGAAGTCCAATGGATGACAGCGGGCTCCGGCATTTTTCACGAAGAAAAACTGCCGGCATCCGAAAGGTTGCTTGGCGTGCAGCTTTGGCTGAATCTTCCCGCAAAGGATAAAATGGTTCCCCCCGCTTATCACAGTATTAAGAACGCTGAAATTGAAGAAATAGAGCTGGAAAGCGGCAAGTTGCGGCTACTCGCAGGAGAGTTTGAAGGACGAAAAGGATATTTAGGCAAATACCTTCCGCTGGATTATTACGATTTGCACATCAACCCAAACGCATCTATTAGTTTGAAGACAGAAAAAGAACGTTCTGTCATGGTCTTTACTCTTTTAGGCGACGCATATATCGCCGGCGAGTTGGTGAAAGAAAAGACGGCAGTAAAACTTACCCCCGGCGACTATGTGGAGATAAAGGCGACAGATAAAAATGCACAAGTGTTATTTGTAAGTTCGACTCCTCTGGCTGAACCGGTCGTTTGGGGTGGACCTATCGTCATGAACACAAAGGAAGAACTGAATAAAGCGTTCGACGATATAGAAAAAGGCACATTTATACAGGAAAAAATTTCTTACTGATAAATATCGAACAGTGGGAATCATAGAGGGATATTTACTGTCGGCAAATCTTTTCTTTGTCTGTGGTTTGTCCCCCCTGCCACATATATCCCTTATATAGCAATAGTTTTAAAGATGTGCAACTTGTGAAAAAAACAATCCCTATAGTATTTGCCTTATTGCTGCTGATTCTCTCGTCGTGTACCACCGATGAAAAGTCGCCTACGAATGAAAGCACAACCGATTTTTCTCATACGGAAACTTTATCATCGGCTGATGTAAGTCAGGATGAAACATCGGTTCCGGTAAAAGCGCAATCCAAGGCCGAAAAGTTACTTGCTAACATGACACTTGAAGAAAAAATCGGTCAACTATTCATCATACGCCCCGATGCAATGCAACCAGACCTAACACCGGCACAAATCAATGCCTCAACAAAAAACGGTGTGACAGAGTTTGATGTAAAAATGCAAAAGACGCTAAAAAAATACCCCGTAGGGGGCGTTGTCTTGTTCGGAAAAAACATTTCAACTCCTGCACAGTTGACCGCCTTTATTAAGGATATGCAACAGCAAAGTGCTGTTGCTCTATTTG
>CAZMSM010000088.1:0-6571 GCA_964568955.1 uncultured Eubacteriales bacterium
TATCACTTAGGACATGTTCTCATAAATAATTGTCGATGTCAATAACCACAGCCAAATTTACCCGTAATTGGCACACACAAAGCCTTTAAAACATTGATTTCTACCCATGCAGTGATATAATAGGCGTATCAATAAAAAGGAGTATGCTTTAAATGAATATTAAAAACATTGAAGCCGACCTACAGGGTTGTGACTGCGGGCGGGCTCATCACACCAATATCCGCGCGGTGGAAATCGGCAGCGGCATTACCCAAAATGCAGGTGAAATCTTAGTTAAAAACGGTTTCCCTAAAAACCTGTTGCTCGTTGCGGACCAAAATACACTGGGTGCGGGGGAAGGCGTTATTGAAAGCCTGCTCGATAGCGGTTTCAACATTAAACAGCATGTTTACGAAAACTTGCGCACAGCCGAAATGGAGCAAGTCGAAGTTCTGGAAAAGCTCTGCAACAATACCAATGGTATTTTTTCGGTGGGCTCCGGCTCGTTAAATGACATCTGCCGTCTTGCGGCCCACCGGCAAAATAAAGCATTCGCCATTTATGCCACAGCACCTTCGATGGACGGCTTCGCTTCCAACTCCGCACCGATTACAAAAAATAATTTTAAATATTCCTACCCTGCCGCCCAGCCGAGTGTCATCATCGCAGACACAAAGGTTTTAGCCGCCGCACCGGCGGAACTGAAGTCCGCAGGCTTCGGGGATATGGTCGGCAAATACATAGGTCTTGCCGACTGGCGCATATCGCACCTGCTGTCCGGTGAATACTACTGCCCAAAAATCGCCGCACTCGCAGAACAAGCGGTTGAAAAAATCGCCGCACTCGCGGATAAGGTCACCGAAAACGATGAGGAATCCGCCGCCGCAATTATGGAGTCCCTCGTGCTCACAGGGCTTTGCATGGGCTTTGCGAACAGCGTACGCCCCGCCTCCGGTGCGGAACACGTGCTCTCACACTTTTGGGAGATAAAAAAACTACAGCAGGGCCTACTTTCGGATTACCACGGTAAAAAAGTTGGTGTTGCGACCGTCCTGATGAATAAACTTTATAAAGAGATGATACAAAACGTTGACATCGACCCCGTGACGGAAGCCATTGACTGGGATGCCGTCAAGCATATTTACGGCGAAGGCCTAGCGCAGGATATGGTAAAAGCCAACAGCCCAACCGTCACGCAAGGCATCACGCCGGAACAGTTAAAAACAAACTGGGGCGAAATCCGGCAAATAGTGAACGAAACCTTGCCCGAAAACGAGGAGCTTTCAAAGCTGATGAAAGCCGCCGGCGCCCCGATATCCGTTTCGGAAATCGGCGTTTCGGACGAACTCTGCGCACTCGGCCTCGAATACAGTGCCTTTATGCGTTACAGGCTTACACTTTTAAGGTTGCGGCCGATGCTGGGGCTGTAGGGGCTAAAGGCTGAAAAAATAATTCACTTTTTCTCATCTTTTCTTAAACAATTATAGGTACATTGTATTGACAATAACGATACTATGTAATACATGTATATACAGGTAGCGAAAGGAGAGAGCACTTATGGCTGACAAAACAACAAATATTTCTATCCGCATGGATACAAACCTGAAGAAGCGGGCAGATGAACGGTTTGCCGACTTGGGCTTGAATATGACAACCGCAATGACCATGTTCCTACGGCAGGTAGCTCGCAAGCAGGCAATCCCGTTTGAAATCGCGCGCGATAACCCACATGCCCAAACGTTTGCAGCTATGAAAGATGCAACGCAAATTGTGCATGATGCAAAAGCAAAAGGCTATAACGACCTTGACGAACTCTTGAGGGATTTGAATGCATGAAGTATACCGTCAAGGTCACTGCTCAGTTCAAGAAAGATTACAAACGCGTAAAAAAACGAGGGCTACCAATAAACCTGTTAAACAATGGTATTCTTGTCCTGACACTAACACGCACCGGTTCGCACGGAGATTTTTTTAGCAAAAATATATTACTCTTATCAAAAGACAGCGCAACGGGAGTTTTGCTACTTCCGGTCACGCTGTCTTTTTTTTGATATTTTGACACGGTAGACCGCACTTATCCAGCAGACCTCACAATGCCAAACCCCCGTCCACCCGACACTTGTTGTTTACCATTCATTCTCCAAATCATATGCCGCCTGTCGCATGGCGTTGAATTGCGGCAAGGGCAAATACTTTGCCAGGCTGTTGCCGGTACCGAGCATATAGTGCCCATTCTCACGGCTCAAAAGGAGCATTGCTTTTGCCCTGTTGTATACTTCCTCCGGCGTTTTGCGGCATACAAAATCCATATCCATACCGCCCATGATGCAAATACGTTTGCCGTATTGGGCATAAGCGTCTTCAACCGGTTGAATGTTGTCCTCGTAGCTGTGCTTGCCGTCATAGCCCATATCATCAATGATGTCGTCCATAATAGCCCTGTGTTTCCCGCAGGAGTGTAGCACAGCCGGGCGACCGGCCGTGTGGGCTGCTTCAACCGCTTTTTTATGCCAAGGGAAGATATATTCACGCATGTGGGCGGGGCTCATTACGGTTTGCGTTTTGTGCCCCCAGTCGTCGTTGCACTTAATCACACCGACATCTTTTACTTGCAGCGCCAGCTCATAATACTTCAGCAGCCGGCTGCCGACACCGTCCACAACCGCTTTTACAAGGGCAGGGTCATCATAGAGTTTATACATAAGGTTGTCGAACCCCAAAATCGTGATGACATTTTCCTGCACACCACCGGGGCCAAATACAAATAGTTTCGTGCCTTCCGGCATTAGCTTCCCAGCGGCTTCCAAGTGTTCGGAGATGCTGTCGTCGGGTTCCACCCATTCATACCGTTCAAAATCAGCCCAATCTTCTATGATCATGGATTCATTTATCCTTGTACTTTCTTTGCTCTGACGGGGTTTCGAGCGAAAGCCGAAGGACGGAGCCGTTGTGGGCGCATAGTCATAACCCATCGCCGCAAAAACCTTGGCGTTTCTTTCAAATTTAGCCAGATTACTGTCATCCTTGGGGGCACCGGCAATTGGCACAGCGATATGCTCACTCATAAGGAAATCATACAGTACGGGCCGCGGCGTCTTCCCCCCTTGCAATGCTTTCAGAAAAATATCAAAATCCGGTTTCCACATAAAAACAGCTCACTTTCCTAAATAGTTTCAAAACCTATGATTTCGAAACTATTTTACCACAACAACGGAAACAGGAGAAGAGATAATTTCCACAAAGGGTGGTGTGTGTCAAAAAGACAGTGCAACAGGAGCTTTTCTACTTCCTGTTACACTGTCTTTTTTTTGATGTTTTATTTAGCCCTACCTTACCTATAAACCCCAAACTCATGCGCCGCATTGTACATCGCAATAACATTTTCCGTCGGCGTGTTATCCTGTATGGCATGGGTCGGTGCAAAGTGATACCCATACCCGTCCATCATAATTTCCAGCGTATTTTTTACATCTTTCACCGTATCCTCCACGCTGCCGTAGGCAAGCGGCCCGGCGGTTGAAACGCAGCCACGGAAACAAAGCCTGCCACCGAAATGCTCTTTCAAGTACTGCGGGCTCATGTTCGCCGCTTCCGGCTGGAGGGTATCGACTCCGCGGACACCCATTTCGATAAAGTCTTCATACGCCCAAGAGGAACTGCCACAGGTGTGGATGATGACCGGTATATGATACGCTTTTGCCAAATCAATAAACTTTTGATGCCGCGGGCGGAAAACCCTGCGGAACAAGTCGAGGCTTATCATGGGGGAATGCTGGGTGCCTAAGTCCTCACCAAGCCACATAAAATCGATTTTGCTCTTGGCTGCCGCCAAGGTTCTTTCCATTACGCTCAGCTGCATGTTCACCCTGCGGTCCAAAAAATGCAATGTCGCCTCGTCCTCCACGAAAAGATTCACAAGGACATCTTCCATACCCATAATTCTACCGGTTGAGTTGATGATGTCCGGGGTACCTGCTCCGCCGATATGCAAGGCCTTTTCCTTATGCTGTTCAAGCTGTTGGGCTATACGGCTGTATTCAAAGTGGTCGGGGTCGGGCACGGGGTAATTTGCGATGGTTTCAGGGTCTGCATCTTTCAGCGGGAAATCGCAAAAATCCCAATATCCACCGCTTTGGTGCTCAACCCACCGCATGTAGCAACCTTCGATTTCGTTTACGCGCCTGTCCGGCAACTCTTTAAAAAGTGGTGGGCCGATATACGGCGCACCGACTCCCCTGTAGTCCACACCAAGTGCTTGTTTTACCGACTCGCGGTTGCCGTCGGGAATGCCCAATGCTTTTGCCAAGCGCATATGCACCGCATCATTCGTATCATAGCCGATGGTCACCCTGTCCGTTTTTTCAAGGTTAAAGGTTTTGAGCACCCGCTCCTTCGCCGTCATGTTTTCTTTCGCCTTGATTATCTTTGTTATCATTTCATCATCTCTTTCACAGACCTTGTGCTATTTTATATTCACCGACATTATGTTCTTGATATAAAAAGAGAAAAGCCTTGAGAACCTTTTCTTTTGTTAGATTATATCATAAAGCTTTCTCAACGGCACTATTTCAACTCTAAATTTATAAAAAATAACTTGCTTTTACATAACATTGTGTTATACTGATACTAGTTGATACCATTAACTATCAGTAACAAATGTTCGAAGGATGTTTTGCCAAACTGTGAAAGGATTGGTCTTGATGATGGAAGCCGCTTTGTATGCAAAAATGCTCAATGACAAGAGCTTTGCCAACTTGAAAAAGATGCAATACAAATATTCCGCCGAAGCTGTGGCTCAAATGATTGAGTTACTCAAGCAAACGGCCTACAAAACTCTGCCTATAAAAGACTTTAAAGGCATGGAACTCGTCTTTCTTGAAAGCTTCACCCAACCGGGCGGGGCGGCGTTCAAATCACTGCTCACGGCATATGCTTCAAGTGAACACTACGGGCTCAAAGCAATGGAGGATGAAATTCATTACACGCTCCATATAGAAAACATTCAATCGAGCAAGGAAAGCATTCATCGCATTTTGAGTGGTTGGGCGCCGAAGGACGAAAGTGAAAATCGGATATTCGGGATGAAAAAGAGCTTGGATTTTATCACCAACCCTGCAAACGAAATGACAGAAGAAAACATTTTCAAGCTCTATATGCTGACCGTTGGGGATTTTTTGCAGGGGGATGAAAAATTGATCCCCGGTGAATATTACAGGCACGACAGGGTATTTATCGTTGGTGCACAGGTTGAACATCAGGGTTTAGACAGTAAACTGTTGCCGGCATATATGGCGCAGCTTGTTGATTTTATCCACAATGAGCACAAGATGAACGAGCTGTCAAAAGCGGCTGTTATTCATTTTTATTTTGCTTACCTGCACCCATATTTTGACGGGAACGGCAGAATGGCAAGGCTCCTACACCTATGGTACCTGGTGCAACAAGGTTATTCGGCAACTCTATTCTTCCCATTTTCTGCTTTCATTAACAACAGCAAATCAAAATATTACAAAGCTTTTACGCAAGTTGAGGCAAACTGCAACATTAGCGAATTAATTGATGTGACACCCTTTCTCGTCTATTTTACCGAAAACGTATATAATCTTCTCGAAAACCAAAAGCCCCGGCTAGCTCTAATGGGCAAATACACCGACGCACTGGCCGGCGGCAATATCACCGAAAAGGAGAACGACTTATTTCTTTTTGTCTGTTCCGCCTATGGCGACAGTGGGTTTTCCACCAAACAGCTGGAAAAAGATTTTGGAAACGCCGCCTATGCGACGATCCGTGCTTTCGTGTTGAAATTTGAGTCGCTGGGCATACTAAAAAGCCAAAAGTTTGGCAACCGCGTAAAGTATTCTTTAATCTGACTATTGAAAAAATTTTCATCAGATGTTAATCTTGATATACGAACGAACAATAAAGGAGCGATAGAACATATGAAACTAAAAAAAGCAATCTCCCTCGTCTTGGCAGCAATAACCGTTTTCCTGTTTGGTGGCTGTTCCAAAAAACCCGTTATTGAGCAAAGCACCTTGGCACAGTCCACGGAGTACAAAAAAATAACCGCTGCCCAAGCCAAAGCATTCATTGACGGCGGGAATGTGATCATTTTAGACGTCAGAACGCAAGAAGAATTCGACCAAGGGCATATAAAAGACGCTTTACTCTTACCGGATTATGAGATTGGCACCAAAGCCGCAACAATGCTGCCGGACAAAGATGCAAAGATACTTGTTTACTGCAGAACCGGCCGCAGAAGTGCGCTTGCGGCAAAAGAGCTTATCGTCATGGGGTATACGGATGTACTTGACTTTGGGGGCTTACAAACGGATTGGCCGTATGAAACGGTCGTATCGGATTGATTAAATTTTGTACCCAAAAGGCGTTCCCCGCAGCAAGCTACGGGGAACGCCTATCACTTTTATAGTAATTTTTTGTTTAGCTGATTAAGCCTTTGTCTTTCAACATATTTCTTGCAACGTCCGTCGCATTAGCGCCTTCGTCCACAAGTAGGTTATAGCCTTGCATATCGGCTTCTGTCCAGTTGCCACCAAGTTCATTGAGCAATTCAACGATGTCCGGATTAGCA
>CAZMSM010000089.1:0-5274 GCA_964568955.1 uncultured Eubacteriales bacterium
CCCTTTCGGGGACTCGCTCTTAAACAGACTATTTCTTTGCTATTTCTTCAATCAGCATATCAAATATTACATAAAGCCGTGTGCTTTTAATGGCCCAAACAAAGTCGTTCCAAAGTGTGACGAAAAAGCTTTCCGGCAGTTCCGGTGTCGCGGGGCTACCATCATCGGTCACAAAGGCCTGGGTAAAGCAGATGCCACCGGGGCCTTTAAGCTGGGCGCGAACATAACGACCGATTTCGTCTTCGTGCGCATTTAAATCGATGGTGTTGCCCGTGGCAATGATTTCGCCTTTGGCAATCCACTCTATCGTGTCATAATCCGTAGCCGCTATGGTAATCTGTTGAAAGCTGTGGTTAACGGTAATGTTTGTAACAAGAGGTTGTTGACCTTGGCCACGAAAGTCGTCCCCAAGCTCGGGCCTTGCGATGCGCCCGCAGGCAAAGAAGGTGCCGTTTTCCATCGCGGTGCGCACATTATCTACCGTGTTCGACGGCATCATAAATATTTCAAAGCCGGTGTCAATGCGATCAAAATTATGGGAGTCACTGTTGGCAAAGCCCCACACATTTCTGCCGGTGGGGATAACGCTTTCAAGCAGCCCGTCCCATAAAACGCGGTCATGTCGTGTAACGGAATCATGGCTGTTGATGGCTTCAATGCCAAGGCACGAGGGGTACTTTTTCAAGATGTCGGCAAAAAACTTGATGTTTTTTGGGTCTTTGGCAATGTTAATATCCTTTGCGGAACCGAGCCAATCCCCGGGGTGATTGATGTGTGTGAGCCCACCAAGCGCATCGACAGCGGCTATGGGTCCCTCATAATCATTTTCCTTGCCCCAGCTATTCTGACCGTAATCGACGAAGAAGCCGTTCACGTGGCTCTTGGTTAAAACAGCCGCATTAAGCTCAATACCAAACGGTACGTCGGTCATGCCTCTACCGCCACGGTCCGAACCGGTGGTGATTTGTGCGTATCTTTCATTGCTAAGAGGGACGGGTTTGCTCAGTATCATGTTAAAACTCAATATGGGCACCGGTGTCGGGGTCACATTCCATCCTCTGTTGACAACACCGTGGTCTGTCATGGCCAGCACATCGTAACCCCTGGCATAGTATTCCTCAATGGTGTCAACAAAAGTGTCCTCACCGTCGCTGACGGTTGAGTGCGCGTGCAAGTTGGCTTTGTAGTGCCCCCAAGTGTTCCAATCGACTGTTTCGTAGGGGTTGGTGATGGCATACGTTTTTGTACCCCTTATGTCCCCGGAAGCTCCCACACTCATACCAAAAGGTAGCAACAATGCGGCACATAGGGTCAACGAAAGACAGCGCTTGGATATTTTGCGAAGTTTCATGTTAACACTCCCATTCAAAATATTTCTACTACCACAAAGTATAAAGCGGCAATCAAGCGATGTCAAGTTTTATAGCTTTAAATCAATGGCAAAATGCCTCAAAAAGCCCGGACAAAATCATTGTCCGGGCGGAAATCATATGCATAGTGTCTTGAGTTAGACAGACAAAACATAAGAGTAAACGGAAACGAAATGAGTGACGGTGCCCGCAAGCACAAACCCATGGAACAGCGCGTGGAAATAAGGCAACTTTTTACCAAGACCGCAGAAGATGGCGCCGATGGTATACAGTGCACCGCCGATAAACAGTAGCGTTAAACCCGGTCGCTGCATACCTTGGAAGATGGTGAGCATTGGCTTGATTGCAAAAATCAAGACCCAACCGATAGAAATATATAAAATCATTTGAACCACTTTAAATTTTTCCTGATTGATGGCGGTGCCGACAATGCCGAACAGCGCGCAAGACCAGGCAAAAACAATGGTGACCCAGCACAAAACCGGGTGGTTGGGGCGAAAAGCGATCAGCGAAAACGGCGTCATCGTACCGGCAATGAGGAGGAAGATGTTGCAATGGTCAATGATCCTGAGCACCTTTTTCAGTTTGCTTGGTTTTACCCCATGGTAAAAAGCAGACCCGGCATACAGCAGAATGATGGAGACGCCATAAACGACAGATGCGATAAGGCCTATTGTTGAATTGATTTCCAGCGACTTTTTAATGCAAAGCACCAGTGCGGCGATACCCAGCGGAACACCGATAGCGTGGGTAACGGCATTCACCATATCTTCTGTTCTGGTATAGTTCATCAACTTGACTTTTTGCTGTTTCATCTTGTGAAATACTTCCTTATATTCATCATTTTCTTTATATTCTTTATCTTCTTTGTCTTCTTTGTCTTCTTTGTCTTTCTTGTCTTTTTTATTTTTTATTTTTTAACCACACAAACGCCATGGCCAGCGGCCACCAAAGCACACCGAAGGCGGGGTAAACAAACCATACGGGTTGATCGCCGTAATAATAATTGATAAAAATCAACAACCCAATAATCAAAGCGCTACCGCACAGGGCGAATAAGAGTCGCAAAAAGTGGTTTTTTTTCACAACCGGTTTTTCCTCGATTATGCCTGTGCTCAGTTCCTGCTTAATGTCGTCAAAATCTCCAAAATCCGCCATGGCCTTGTTTTCGGCATCCTCTTGTGTTTTGCCCTGTTCCATCAAATCGTATACTCTCTCATTCAGGTTCTGCACTATTTCTTGTTGCAATTGTTCTTTGCGCCGGCTGTTGGGGATATCCTTAAAGCATCGCGCAACATAATCTTCAATTCTATTCATTGTTTTCAGCCCTTTCGGTCGTTTGTTGGTCCATAAAGATATCAATGATAGCCTTTGTAAAGTGCCACTCGGCCATTTCTTCCTTTAAATAGGCTTTGCCGAGCTTAGTAATGCGGTAGTAGCGCCGCCTGCCACCGAGCGAAACATCGCCGGAATAGGATTCAATAAGCTCTTTTTTTTCAAGACGTTGGAAGACCGCATAGAGCGTTGCTTCTTTTATTTGAAATTGCTCGTTGGTCCGCGAAAAAATCTCTTTGGATATTTCGTAGCCGTAACGGTCTTTTTCAAAGATAAGTTTTAAGATAATGGCATCGAGATGCCCCCGAATAAGGTCGCTGCTTACCATATCGAACCTCCTTGTTTACTCTGCCTGATAGAAGTCTATCAGACGAAGCAATATTACCACACATTACTCTGCCTGTCAAGGTAGTTATTAAATTAATTTAATGTAAAAAAAACCGTCACAATACGTTTTCCGGTGTGACGGTTTTTGGTTTTTGCATTAACCGGGTTCATGAAGTCCACTTTTCGCCCAAGACCATCTCTATAAAAACCTCCGCAACATTCCTGTCAAACTGTGTGCCGGAATGCTTTTTAATTTCTTCAAGCGCTTGTTCTTTGGTCAAAGGTGCTTTGTAGGCCCTACCGGATGTCATGGTGTCATAGGCGTCTGCCAGTGTGATTATTTTGGCTTGCAGGGATATTTCGGTGTCGGTAAGGCCTCGTGGGTAGCCTTTCCCATCAAGCCTTTCGTGGTGTTCAAGGACATAATCCGCAATTTTTGAAAACTCATTTACGGAGCCTAGTATCCGATAGCCGATTTCGGAGTGGCGTTGAATTTCGTTCCATTCATTGGGATTTATGCTGCCTTTTCTATCGAGTATCGCTTGGCTGATACCGATTTTGCCGATGTCGTGCATGAGCCCGGCCAGGCGTATTTGATCAATGTCGGGTTGCGAAAAACCCATTTCCGTGGCGATTGCTTCGCACAGCTCACCGACCCTTTTGCTGTGGAACAATTCCCTTTGATTTTTAGCGAAAAGTGAATTCATAATCTGGTCAATTGTTTTACTTTGCACGTTTGAACTGGCTGTCAATTTGTTCCGGTACATCGCATCTTCTGCTTTTGTGAAAATTTCATCCATGCTCACGCTGTTGTCTCTCTTCACGGCGTAGCCTACGGCTATGGACATAACATAGTTGCAAACTTCTTCTTTGGCAATGGCCGCGTTGATGCGTTCAATGATAGTTTCTGCCTGCTTTGCATCTGTTTTGGGCAATAAAAGTACGAATTCATCTCCGCCGATTCTCGCAACAATATCGTTGGCTCTGCATTCTCGCCTCATGATTTGTGCGACTTTTTGCAGGAGGAAATCGCCTGCTTTGTGACCGAAGGCATCATTGGTCAACTTAAGACCATTCACATCCGACATCACAAGCGTCAAGGGGTAATATTTCTCGTCGTCAAGTCGTTGCACCTCTTGCTCGTAGTATCGGCGGTTATGCACGCCCGTCAACTGATCATGTAGGCTCAAATACTCAATTTCCTGTTGCTTCTTCCTTTTTTCCGACACATCCCTGAAGGCCAGCACAACACCTTGTACGGCACCCTGTTCACTTTTAATAGGGGCGGCGCTGTCTTCAATATATCGCTGAGTCCCGTTACGTGCAATCAGAACAGTATCTTCTGCCAGCCGAAAAGGTTTACCACCGGATAAAACTTTATGGACAGGGTTTTCGGCGCGTTCGCCCGAAAGTTCGTTGATGATATAGAACACTTCTTCAAGCGGTTTGCCGAGGGCCTCCCTTTGCGTAAACCCTGTCAACTCTTGGGCTACGGCGTTGAGTAGGATTATATTACCTTGGGCATCCGTGGCAATAACGCCGTCGCCAATGGACAAGAGTGTTGTTCTGAATTGCTCTTTTTCATCATACAACTCTTTTTCCATCATTTTTCGGTGGGTTATATTTGTCGCAATTCCGGCAAGTGCAACCCTTTCGCCATCTGCATTACAAATAACCTGTGTTCGGCAGTCCATAAAAAACTCTTGACCGTCGGAAAAATAATTGACAACCTCACAACGCCAGGATCCCTCTTTCAGGGTTATTTCCAATATTTCTTTTTGGGAAGCGCCTTTGTCGGCATCCTCCCCGTAAATATCGGTTTTTTTACCAATGGCTTCCTGTGTGGATAGCCCCATTGATTCCGCTTGTATTTTATTGACATAGGTAATGACACCGTTGAGGTCTGTTATGGTAATGCGCTCCTCAAGCTGGTCAAGCACCAGTGATTTCAAGCGAAGTTCATCGCCAAGCATTTTCCGCTGGGTTATGTCCTCAAGAATACCGGTGCCACCGATGACTGCGCCGGTATTTGAAAGGATGGGAGAAAACAATCCCCGAACGGGTGTTTTTTTGTCTGCGGTCACGGACTGATAGGTGTCCCTGTACTCGGTTGTTTCACCCTGTAGTGTCGCTTTTATACACGCCACTATTTTTGGATCGCGCAGGCTCAGCAAATCTAACCCGACAAGCATTTTGTGTGAGGAGCCAATGATGCCGACAAAAAAATCGTTGCAGTCAACAA
>CAZMSM010000089.1:5284-6527 GCA_964568955.1 uncultured Eubacteriales bacterium
CTGTCAAAGTTAAAAATCCCCACAGGCGCGTATTCAAAGATGTTGCGATACTTTTCTTCACTGTTCCTTATTTTTTCATTGGCGTTTTTAAACTTTGTTTGACTTGTTTTAAGCCAGCGATTCGTGTTCATCAGCGCGTGGATTGCAACCGCTAAAAGGAAGATGGCCAACACAATGATAAAGGTCTTAGCGCATCCGATAATGGAAGGCATATACCAAGTCGTCGCCGGGTAGTCCAAACCCAAAACGGCGATAAAATCACCGGAATCGTTTGTCAGCGGAGATAAAATACTCACCCGGGTACCCCGTTGATCTTTGATTATAGGCGTTATGAGGATTGAATTATTGTCAAAAAATTTGTCGTACGCTTGTGCGCCATCGGTAAACTCCTGCCCTGGCGGGGTATACATGGTTGAGGCAGATGGTTCGGAGTCCGCCAAAAAATACAGCTTGCCATCGCGCTGTACATAGAGGTAGGCAAAACAGATGTCATCGTCGCCGCTTGCAATATTGAACAAATTTGATTGGATCGTCTGATAAGCCTCGGTGTCTTCGTCCTGAGCAAGGCCGCGTAACAAGGCTATTGTTTCGATATCCAGTGAGCCTTTTGCAACGTGCGAAACAGAGCGGGCGTGCTTTTGGGCCACCTCCATGTTCGAAACCCAGGAGTAGGCAAATAAAGCCACGCTTAACATCGCCATGACGAAATAAAGAACAAAAAACAGGCGACGGACAGATTTTGATTTTATTGATTTTTCATCGTTGTTATCTTTTGTGTGAGACATAACAAACCTCCTCGTTCGGACAGTCAAGAGAATAAATTGAAAAGAGAGAAAAGAAGTGACCCCCCATTCATTGTTTTTCCGGTAAGTCAAACAGGGGAATTGGCAATCTGTACATATTATCATAACAATGATACCATAAATTATAAAAAAAGCAAGACCATTCTTAGAATTTATCATTAAATAGAATGTAGCTGCGGAAAACGATACTACTCGTTCAGCCGCAGCTACATGTTGAAATCCTTATATTACCGGTCGTTAACGTTTCCGGCTACTAAACCGAGTTCTTGTTACGGCGCGCGGCATATGCTACACCCGTAAAGATCAACCCCATGGAGACGGCCAAGGTGATTAACTTTCCGTTTTCGCCGCCCGTCGGCGGTAGAATGACATCCGCTTGCCTTGTGGTTGACACTGTTTCCGGAGTGGTTTCCGTCTGTGCGATAGCCTCTGCCTCGGTG
>CAZMSM010000090.1:0-6467 GCA_964568955.1 uncultured Eubacteriales bacterium
TATTTTCTTTGTCTGCCGAACCGGTAATGTCCGCCACGGTGTATGCCCAGCCTTTTCTCGTTGCGCTGGTTAAGGAGTTAATCGTGCAGCCGGCGAGAGCCGCCGTAATGCCCGCTTGTATGCCCTCTGTATCCTTATGGATAACGCAAACTCTTGTCACAAAGGTTATGGGCAACTGCATATAGGGGAGATTTACAGAGTTGACGATTTCGCCTCTTTCCAAATACGCAACCAGCTGATTTGCGCCCATCACAGCACAGTTGTCTTCGCTTTCGGGGGTAGAGGCACCTAAGTGCGGTATAGCGATGATGTTCTCATTACAGATTTGCTCGTCCGTTGGGAAATCCGTCGCATAAGCGGTAACTTTTTTGCTCGCAAGCGCTTCGATGATATCGGCAGAATTGACTAGTTCACCGCGCGCAAAGTTGAGTATACGAACGCCATCTTTCATCTGCGCAATACTTTGTGCATTGATAAGGTCCCTGGTTGAATCATTCAGCGGCGTGTGTAGGGAAATGTAGTCCGACACCGCTATCACTTCGTCCACATTGCCGACAACATTGACCCGCGGGTCAATACTAAGGGCGTTGTGAACAGAAAGGGACAAGTCATAACCCACGACATTCATACCCAAGGCAAGCGCTGTGTTTGCAACCAAAATACCGATTGCGCCAAGCCCGATAACGCCGAGTGTTTTGCCCATCACTTCTTGCCCGGTGAAAGCCGATTTGCCTTTTTCGACCAGTTTGCCGACTTGCTCGCCTTCGCCTTTGAGTGTTTTGCACCACTCCAGGGCTTCCGGCACTTTGCGGGACGAGATAAGAAGCGCACAAAGCACGAGTTCTTTTACAGCATTGGCATTTGCACCCGGTGTGTTAAAAACGACAATCCCTTTTTGTGTGCACGCATCCACAGGGATGTTGTTGACGCCGGCGCCCGCCCTGGCTATCGCAAGAACGCTTGCGGGGATATCCATATCAATCATTGATGCGGAACGAACCATCACAGCCTGCGGCCGGTCAACGGCATCGCCGTGGGTATATTTGTCGGAACTGAATCTTGAAAGCCCCAGGGCAGATATTTTATTCAGCGTTAAAATATTAAACATTATAGGTTCAATCCTTTCTGTAGGGGTCGGTTGCCCGTCCCTGTTCCCAATTAATTGTTTGCTTCAAAATCTTTCATAAACTCAACGAGTTTTTCAACCCCTTCAATGGGTACAGCATTATAAATGGAAGCCCTCATGCCCCCAACCGAACGGTGCCCTTTCAGGTTGATAAAGCCGGCTGCGGCGGCTTCTTTAATGAATTTGCTGTTGAGCTCTTCTGTGGGCGTTACAAAGGTGACATTCATCATGGAACGGTCCTTTGGCTCGACGGGGTTGCTGAACATTTTGCCGGAGTCAAGGAAATCGTAAAGAATCTGTGCTTTCTTTTGGTTGCGCAGCTTCATGGCCTCAAGGCCGCCGAGGTTTTTAATCCATTCCAGCATCAGTTTGCACATGTAAATCGAATAGCACGGCGGGGTGTTGTACATGGAGTCGTTGCCCGCCATCACCTTGTAGTCCATCACCGTGGGTGTTAATGCTTTTGCTTTGCCGATTAAATCATCGCGCACAATAACAATCGTCAAGCCCGCGGGCGCCACGTTTTTTTGCGCGCCGCCGTAAATCAAGCCGAACTTTGAAACATCCATTGGCTCCGAAAGAAAACAGGAGGATACATCCGCCACCAGGGGAACATCGCCTGTGTCCGGAAGGTCTTGCCAACGAGTGCCAAAAATGGTGTTGTTCATGCAAATATAAAAATAGTCTGCATCGGGGGTAAAATCCGCCTTGTCAAGCTTGGGGATGTAGGAAAATGTTTTATCCTTTGACGAACCGACAACCTTAATTTCACCGTATTTTTTTGCCTCTTCATAGGCTTTTGTGGCGAACTGACCGGTCAGAACATAATCCGCCTTGCCGGAACCGTTGAGCAAATTCATCGGGATACCCGCAAACTGTAAGGATGCACCGCCTTGGTAAAACAGGATCTTATAATTGTCCGGCACATTAAGAACTTCGCGGAACAGTGATTGTGCCCCAAAAATAATTTCCTCATATACTTTTGAGCGGTGCGACATTTCCATAACCGATTGCCCGCTGCCCTTGTAGTCCAACATCTCCGCAGCTGCTCTGTTGAGAACGCTTTCCGGTAGCATTGACGGCCCTGCCGAAAAATTAAAAACTCTCGCCATTTTTCATACCTCCAATATAATTTGGGTTTTCCGCACTGTCTTATTTTTCAAGACAGTAATTGCATTCATTATAAGTCAGCTTCGCAATTCAAGTCAATGGTAAAAGCTTCATATTATGAGGTTTTGCTTTTATAAATACTGTTTATTATACCCGAATCTGTTTTGACCGGTGAAATCGGGAAAAAAAAGACGGTTGCGCACTTGAAACCCCTATTGATTCGACGTATAATAATGGACAACATACGGTTATCAAACCAAGGCAATGTTTCTGCAAACCTACACATCTCCATTATAAAGAAGCGAGGATTGTTATGCCAAACAAGAAAAGTAGCAAGAAAAAGACATTGACAAAACAACACGGGTTCATTATCGGAGCGGTTATTCTTGTAGTGATTATCGTAATCGGTGGTATTGCTGTTTTCGGTAGGCAAGGGGACAACAAAAAGGAGACACCGACAACCACTGCCACAAAGCAGACCACGCAAGCCCCAACAACACAAGCCGAGCCGGTCAAACTTATCAACCCGCTCACCGGGCTTGAAGGTTTTGATGCCACCGCCATGGGCAAAAGACCTGTAGCCGTTGTGGTGGAAAACTCCCCTCAAGCAAGACCGCAATGGGGCCTGTGCTCACCCGACATCTTGATAGAAGGCGTTGTGGAGGGCGGTATTACCCGCATGCTCTGGCTATATGCAGATGTCAATACAATCCCCAAAGTCGGCCCGGTGCGTAGCGCAAGGCACGATTTTGTGGAGATAGCCGAAGGGTTAGACGCAATTTTTGTGCATTGGGGTTGGAGCTACCTGGCAGAGGATGCTATCAATGACAGAAACGTCAATAACATCAACGGTCTGAATGGAAAGTATTTCTTCAGGGATAAATCAAGGAAGGTCGACTCCGAGCATACCGGCTACACCAACGGAGAAAGCATCGCCAAAGCAATAAGCGACAAAAAGTTCAACACAAAAATAGATGCGGCTTATTCCACACCGTTCACTTTTGTTAAGAACAATGCCCCCGTAACGCCGACAGGCGGAGTTTGCCAACAAGTAGCCTTTGCATTTTCGTCAGGTTACAAGCACGAGTTCAAATTTAATGCGAATGAAAAAGTTTATTACAACTACCTTAACGCAAAACCCATGCTGGAGGACGGCGGCAAGCAAATGAGCGCGACAAATGTCATTCTTATTTACTGCCCTGTTCAAAAATTCGGATCCAGCGTATTGATGGAAATGGACCTTTCCGGTGGCAATGGTCTTTATGCCTCAAACGGTGGGTACGAAAAAATCACGTGGAAGAAGGGGAACACGCCCGGCGCCATGCTCAAACTCTTTGCCACAGATGGTAGCCCACTTTTACTCAACCCCGGCAAGTCCTATATCGGCTTGGTCCCGGCAGCGCAAAGCGAAAAAACCACGGTGCTTGGGGATTCCACATCAAACTGAATATTTGCAAAGCATCTTGAAGGAGACATCGGATGAAAACGCCCAACATTCTTTTTATTATGTCGGATGATCATGCCGCTCACGCTATCAGCAGTTACGGGAGTAAAATCAATAATACTCCGAACATAGATCGTATTGCCGACGAAGGCATGCGCTTTGAAAATTGTTTTTGCACCAACTCCATTTGCTCACCCAGCAGAGCCGTTATTCTTACAGGCAAATATAATCACTTAAACGGAGTCCGAACCCTGAACGAACACATGGATTCTCGGCAGCAGACCTTTCCAAAACTTATGCAATTGGGAGGCTATCAAACGGCCATAGTTGGCAAATGGCACCTTGGCGAAGGTGTCCATGCAGAACCGACCGGCTTTGATTATTGGAATGTCTTGCCCGGCCAAGGTGCCTACCACAACCCAAGATTCATTGAGATGGGTAAAGACATCAAACAAACAGGCTATGTAACAGACTTAATCACCGATATTTCTATTGACTGGCTGGAGCAAAGAGACAAAGACCGTCCGTTCATGCTCATGTGTCACCACAAAGCGCCGCACCGCCCATGGGAACCGGACGAAAAACATGCGCATCTGTATGACGACATGGATATAGCCGAGCCGGAAACGTTTGACGACGACCACTCCGGTCATGCCGCCGCCGCGCGTGCGGCAAAAATGCGCATAGATTATTTAAACGCAATAGATACCAAAGGCAATCCACCAAGCAATCTCAGCCAAGAAGAAGAAAAGAAATGGAAGTACCAGCGTTATATCAAGGATTACTTGCGCTGCATTGCATCTGTTGACGACAATGTTGGGCGACTGCTTGATTACCTGGATGTGCAAGGGCTTACAGAGGATACTATCGTTGTTTATACATCTGACCAAGGATTCTTTTTGGGTGACCACGGATGGTTCGACAAACGCTTTATGTATGAGGAATCCCTGCGGATGCCGTTTGTTATACGCTATCCTAAAGAAATAAAAGCAGGCAGTGTTACACAAAGCATGGCGCTCAATGTCGACTTTGCCGAAACTTTTCTCGACTATGCAAATATTGATGTCCCCCAGGATATGCAAGGCAAGAGCCTTCGCCCATTGCTTAATGGAAAAACGCCGGACGGTTGGCAAACATCGATGTATTACCGGTATTGGATGCACAAGGACCACGATCATAATGTGTATGCACATTATGGACTCCGTACGCAAAAGTATAAACTAATTTATTATTATGCCGACAAGCTCGACACACCGGGTTCCTATTGTAAAAACGAGTTGGGTGAAATCGGTGGCCCGGAGACCCCCGAGTGGGAGCTGTTTGACCTTACAAAAGACCCGCAGGAACTGTGCAGTGTGTATGACAAACCCGAATACGCCGACATTATCCGCGAGCTGAAAGAAGAACTCTACAAACGAAAAAACGAACTGAAAGATTTTGCCTAACGACGGCTACTACTGCTATAATCAAGCAATTGTTCACCACTATTGATAAAGGGCAGACGAAAAAATTTCGTCTGCCCTTTATGTTTAACTTACATTGGTGTTGCTTATATGCACCTGCTATAAATCCCGGGGCAACTGTCTTCGATCACCGTTGCGCCCACCGCTTTTGCATAATATTCCGTAGGGCCAACCGAACCTATAATGGCGTAGGCATAGTCTTGCTCCCACAAAGCTTCCAAACAGCGCCATAAAAGCACCGAGCCGATTCCCTGACCCCTTACTTCTTTTTTTACCCCGGTCGGGCCAAAAAAGCCTTTGCCCGTGGCATTGTAACAAGCAAAGCCCAAAAGCTCATTTTCCGTGTCTACGGCGACAAAGCAGCTGACCGGGTCCTTGTAAAAAGCCGCCGTCGTTTCGCTCGCCCAACCCTCGCCAAACTCCTTCAGAATAAAATTTTCAACCTTCTTAAAGTTTGGAGAAAGCACGCGGACAAAACGGATACCGGTTATTCCGGTTATTTCCTCTTGTTTTTTGCGAAAGCCATTGTAATCCAGCTTCCAGAGTCTTACAAGCATGTCGGGCATATGGTTTTTCTCCTCTTATTCTATTTACTATTATGTTTGAAAGATTACCACATTGCATGGGGGTTGTCAAACAACGCGAGTGGCGAGTTGCCGGTGGTCAGCACAAAAAGTTTATCAGTCATCATTATTTTGTAGGCGGAGTGTCTTCAATAATGCATACCAAGCATTTCTTCACGACTTTAGTAAATCGAAGGATTTTGCTCGTACCGCAAGTTTCTATAGATACGAAAAGAAATGTTGACGTCCGCTAATTTTTATGCTAATATAGAATTGTTTGTAACGTTACTCGATTAAACACCCATTAGAATCATACACTGTGTAATTTATCCTGTATTAATTTGTAGAGGTGGAAATCCGGGCGTTAACAACATTATGCTTTATCAGGACGAAAATGGCATCACAAAAGTCACGGTGCTGTTTTCGGATGAAGATTTATGGCTCACGCAAAACCAGATCGCAGAGATTTACGACACCACCCAACAGAATATCAGCCAGCATATCGACGGTATCTTCCGGGACGGCGAGCTGGACAAAGCGGCAACCAACAAGCATTTCTTGTTGGTTCGCACCGAGGGAAAACGGCAGGTTCAGAGGAACATCGACCACTATAACCTTGATATAATCATTGCCGTTGGCTACCGCGTGCAGTCTCAGATTGCAACACGCTTCCGCCGCTGGGCGACACAACGGTTACACGAATACATCCAAAAGGGCTTTACTATGGATGATGAGCGGTTGATACATGGCGGTTCCCGGTT
>CAZMSM010000091.1:0-1744 GCA_964568955.1 uncultured Eubacteriales bacterium
AACGATTTATAATAATATTACATGATTTATGCTTTTTGTCAACAAGAAGAGGTCAAGCAATAATATTTTGTGCAAACAGCATCAAATAACATTCTTTATTGTTTGACATTAGCATACTTCTTTGATAAAATATGATGGCGCAAGAAAGTTGTCGTCGTTATAGGGTTTTACACTTATTGTAGATATTAAAATTAAAAGGAGGCTTGTGTTTTGGTTGATCAGAAAACGTTGGCGTATATCAATTTATATGCCGTGCTGGGCACGCTGGAGAATCTTTGTGAGTTAGATCCTGCAGCCGGTGCTCTGCTAACAAACAAAAAACCGATTTCCATTGGGTTTGAGATTAAGGGTGGCCCCAGTGCCACATTAACCTTCACAAACGGAAAATGCAGGATGGAGCAGGGTGTTACGGATTGTGACATCAAACTACCCTTCGGTTCCTGCGAAAAATTCAACGGTCTACTGGACGGAACGGTCACCCCAATCCCTTCAAAAGGATTTCAGCACATTAAGTTTTTGCTCAAGGAATTTACTCCCCTGACCGATTTACTCGCAAAGTATATGCGCCCCGACCCTGCGGACCTTGAGGATGAGGACTTTTTTGTCATCAGCACCTCGTTGATGTTTTACACCATTTCGGTGGCTATTGCGCAAATAGCAAACAACGACAAGGTCGGCAAATTCACAGCGGGCTACATCGTTGACGGCGATATTGAATTTGCTGTTGAAGGCGGTCCCGCAGCAACGCTTCGCGTAAAAAACGGGCGTCTGCTGACCTTGAAATGCCCGGCAAAAAATCCCCGTGCTTCGATGAAGTTTGCATCTATGGAACTTGCCCGCGACTTGTTTGACGGCAAGGTGAACGCCGTCGCTAGCATTGGCGCCGGGAAGATTTCTATGAAGGGTATGGTTTCCATGCTCGATAATTTGAACAGGCTGCTCGACAGAGTTGCACTGTATCTCGCATAGGAGGTGGCATCATGAGTTTTAAAATTAACACTTACGAAAAAAGCAGAAAGCTTTTTGAAAGAGCCGAAAAGGTAATCCCGTCCGGTGTTTATGGTCATCTCGGCCCTGCGGAAGGGTGCTTTATCCCCGTTAACGCTTATCCGCTGTTTGCGGAAAAAGCGCAGGGAACGTATTTTTGGGATGTCGACGGCAACAAGTTTATCGACTATATGTGCGGTTATGGCCCCAATGTGTTGGGGTACGGTGACGAAGATGTCAACGCCGCCGCCTTTGAGCAGTCAAAAATTGCCGACTGCACAACCTCCCCCTCCACAAAAATGATTGAGCTCGCCGAGCTTTTGGTGGACACCGTCGCTTCCGCCGACTGGGCATTTTTCGCCAAAAACGGCGGAGATACAACGACACTTGCCATTATGACTGCCAGAGCAGCCACCGGTCGCAAAAAGATTATTTTTGCAAGCAACTTTTATCACGGCGTTGCGCCATGGACTCAAAAACTCGGTTACCCCGGCGTTCTCGAAGAAGAAGTTGCGAACAATCTGTATGTCGGCTGGAACGATTTTGAAGCGTTTGAACAACTCGTTGCAGCGAACGAAGGCGAAATTGCGGCGTATATCGCAACACCTTATATGCACGGCAACTTTGTGGACAACGAGCTTCCCGCGGACGGCTATTGGCAAAAGGTTCGCAAGCTTTGTACGGAAAAAGGCATTGTGCTGATTATTGACGATGTCCGTTGCGGCTTCAGGCTCGACTTAGCCGGTTCCGACCATTT
>CAZMSM010000091.1:1844-3376 GCA_964568955.1 uncultured Eubacteriales bacterium
TGTTCTACCTCAGAACGGTGGATAAGGACAATAATCTTATGCTGCACCAAGAGTGGGTGGCGGAATGTGTCAAGAGAGGCGTTTTCTTCACCAATCACCACAACCACTTTATCAATGCAGCCCTGACAGAAAAAGATATCAAGCAGACGATTGAAATTGCCGAGGAAGCTTATAGAGTTTTGCGCAAAAATCACCCTGAACTTTAGTCGCTGCCATACGGTGCATTAATATTCGAAGGAGGAAGACACAACATGCCATTAACAAAAAAAGAATGGTTAGCTCTTGAAAAAAAAGCCAGCGAGCTTCGGCATCTTTGCCTGGATACGACCTATTGGGCAGGTAGTGCGCACATCGGCGGCGGCATGAGCATTATGGATATGCTTACCGTCTTGTACCATAAGTATCTCAACATCAAAGTGGATGAACCCCTTTGGGAAGACAGAGACCGCTTTATCATGAGCAAGGGTCACGCGGGCGTAGCGCTCGCAGCCGTGCTTGTGGATAAAGGCTTTAACGACCCGGAACAGCTCAAGACTTTTAACCACACAAATTCCAAAATGGGTATGCATTTGGACTCCAACAAAGTAATTGGTGTAGATGCCTCCACAGGTTCGCTCGGCCATGGGCTTCCGATTGCAGTTGGTACCGCTCTTGCGGCACGAGTGCTTGACAAAAGCTATATGACCTACTGCATCCTGGGTGACGGCGAGTGCAACGAAGGCTCCAACTGGGAAGCGGCCATGTCGGCCTCACACTATAAAACGACTAACCTTATTTCATTCGTTGACCGCAACAGATGCATGATTGACGGTTGCACCGAGGATGTTATGCGACTCGAGCCCTTTGTCGACAAATGGAAAGCCTTCGGCTTTATCGTCAAAGAAATAGATGGCCATAATATGGCGGAACTGTGCGAAGCGATTGATTTTGCACTTGCAAACAAGGAAGAATCGCCGGTGATGATTATGGCCAACACCATTAAAGGCGCCGGTATCGATTTTATGGAAAACGACTACAGATGGCACTACGGTGCGATTGATGAAGACATGTACAACAAAGGCAAAGCGAGCCTCGATAAATACTATGAAACCCGCAAGGCCAGGGCGGAAAAAGAAGGCGTATAAGCCGGTTTTTCAAACCTAACGGTTTGTGCAATGTTTAACAAAGTTGTAAAAAGAATAACACCCGGTTTTTCTCCGCGCGGAAAACGGGTACGAACAAATAATAAAATTTGCGCGGAGAAAAGGTGGCTAAATAATGGCAGGCGGATTAACTTATACGGCTGTTGATTCAACAGCCCTTTCCACAGCGGAATACTATGGCAAAGCGCTTTGCGAAATTGGCGAAGAGCATCCCGAGGTAGTCGCATTGACGGCTGACCTTGGTAAATCCACAAAAATCGGCATGTTCGGCGATGCATTTCCGGACAGATTCTTTAATGTCGGCATTGCGGAGCAAAACATGTTCGGTATGGCGGCAGGCATGGCAAAGGCCGGGCTTACGCCCTTCCTTTCCACCTTTTCAACCTTCGC
>CAZMSM010000091.1:3476-6425 GCA_964568955.1 uncultured Eubacteriales bacterium
TTTGACAGGGTTGTATACCCCAACACCGATTACGGATTTGAACTGGGGAAAGCGGTAGAACTCCATGAGGGCACAGACCTAACGATTATTGCCTGCGGCTCCTGCGTATTTCAGGCGATTCAAGCCGCTGATTTCCTTGACAGCTCCGACGGGCTTAAAATTCGTGTGCTGAACATGCATACCATCAAACCCATTGACCGCGAGGCAATCGAAAAAGCGGTTATGGATACCCGCCGCATCATTACTGTTGAAGACCATACTGTCATTGGCGGTTTGGGAAGCGCGGTTGCGGAAGTGGTTGTTGAATTCGGCAAGGGTTGCGCATTTAAGAAGCTCGGCTTGCAGGACGAATTTGCACCGATTGGCCTTCATGAGGATATTATGTCCATCTTGGGCATTGACTCAAACGGCATCATCGAAGCGGTTCGCGAAGTAATGAAGAGTGACTTTGAACTGGACGACAACTGGGATGACGAAGTATAAGCGTGCCGCACGGCAGGCCTATGCCTGACCATCCGGAAAGGAATGATATTTTTGGCTTCAAAAGAAGATATCCTGACAAATAAGATATTTCTCAGCGCAGCATTACCGCTTGTTAAAGTTATCGCAACGGATATTCCAAAACTTGCGAAAAAGTTTGAACATACCCACGCGGTGATTCAAGTAAGCGCTTTGGATGCGGATAGCCCCGGCGGCAAGGTGGCGACTCATTTTATTGTAAACGCAGGCGAGTGGGTTGTGCATCACGATAAAGTGGACAAAAACCCCCACGTTGAGCTTGAATTCAAGAGCATTGAAGCCATGAATGGCTTTTTCAAGGGCAAAATCGGACCCGCTACACTTCCGAAAATGCGTGGGCTCAAAAACACGGGTACATTTTTAGCCTTTATGCAAGTGCTGCTGAAGATGTCGGCCTTGCTCGGCGCAAAAGCTCCGCCCGAGGATGAAGAGACCAAAAGGCTGCTTGTCAAATGTTTTTTCTATCTACTCTCGAGCGGCATCAGCACCCTCAACAAGCAAGGGCATGAGGAAATACACAACTGGGCGCTAAAGAGCCCCGACAGAGTGTACTCCTGGGCCGTAAACGGCTACCCGGAATTATCGGCCTATATCCGTGTCAAGGCCGGCAAATCAAGAGCGGGCAGGGGCGAATATAAAAGAGCAATGCCCTTTTTCACCCTTCGTTTTGATAATCTTGACAGCGCTTTGGGCATACTGATGTCCATAGACGATATGCTTGAGGCAACAAAATCCGGTCGTTTGATTATGGACGGAGCACCCGAATTCGGCGCGCAAATCGGCGAATTTATGTTGTTGGTCGGCGGGCTGGCGAAATAGCAAACACAAAGAATGAGGCAGACCGGGTATTCGGTCTGCCTCATAAAGCTTATTTGGGGTAAGGGTTAAAAGGGCGGGTGCGGTTCGTTTTTGCGGTAGGCTTCCATAATATCCTTAAAGACGTCGCCGCTTGAGGGCGGCGTCCAGGTGATGGCGTTTGCCCCTGCAAGGATGGTTTCCCTAATCGTTTCGTCGTTTGGCCCGCCGGTGGCAATAATCGGGACCTCCGGAAAGTCTTTGCGAATTTTTTCCACCAGCCTCGCTGTTTTGGAGGCGGCAGAGATATTTAATATGCTCACACCGGCTTCCAGCCTTTTCTCAATGTCATCCGTATCGCACACGACCGTGACAACAATGGGAATATCTATCGTTTGACTGAGCCTTTTGATTACTTCGTTTTTCGTTGGCGCGTTTACAACAACGCCGATAGAGCCTTGGAACTCGGCGTGCAGCCCGAGGTTGAGCACTCTTCTGCCTTGTGTCAACCCACCACCCACACCGGCGAACACCGGGACATCAGCACCCGTCATAATGGCTTGTGTAATGACTGGTTGCGGCGTGAAGGGGTAAACAGCTATAACGGCATCGGCATTGGTATTGCGAATGATGCTTACATCGGTGGAAAATAAGATAGATTTTATCAAGCGCCCAAACACTCTTATCCCCGTGCAATTTTCTATTGGTTTGGGTACCTTGAGCATAAATTTTCTTAAGCTGCCGTCAATCTCCGGCACGAACCGCTCTTCCATGAATACCCCACCTTTCTCATATTGTCAGCATAACAGATTATACTATTGTTATTGCAAACTTTAGTGCCGATATTGCAATAACAATCGTTTTGGTGCGTTTTGATAAAATTTACAATTGCAGGATTTGCACGACAAAATTCAACGGAGGTTTAAAGATGAATTTTCAAGAAGTAGATATTCGAGAAATTGAGCAAAGTGCGGTTAAGCTTGTCAATGATGACTGGGCCTTGGTTACCGCCGGCGACGAAAACAAGTGGAACACAATGACTGTCAGCTGGGGCGGTCTGGGCGAGCTTTGGGGCGAGGATGTCGCCTTTATATTTATCCGACCGCAACGCTATACCTATGAGTTTATCGAAAAGAACAAGCTGTTTACCCTGAGCTTTTTTGACGGACAATACAAAGAGGAGCTGCGCTTGTGCGGCTCAAAAAGCGGAAGAGATACGGACAAAGCGGCACAAACCGGTTTAACGCCTGTCTTTTTAGACGGTGCTGTCGGCTTTGAGCAGGCCCAAACGATACTGGTCTGCCAAAAAATAGCCTTTCAGGACATTGACCCCGCCGGGTTTTTGGATAAAAATATTGAGGAAAACTACCCGTCAAAAGATTATCATCGCATGTACGTGGGCAAAATTTTAAAAACTTACAGGAAAAAATAAATATTTTCGAAAAACACTTGCATTTTTTATCTTGCAGTGATATACTCATCAAGCGTTTGAGAACGCCGTTGCGTTTTCAGCCGGTGTCTATTACGATGAGGCCCCACCCGTTCCCATCCCGAACACGGAAGTTAAGCTCATCAGTGCTGAAAATACTCGGAGGGCAGCCTCCCGGGAAGATAGGTCGATGCCGGCACAATAAA
>CAZMSM010000092.1:0-6414 GCA_964568955.1 uncultured Eubacteriales bacterium
GGCGCGATTCGAACGCGCGGCCTTTCGCTTAGGAGGCGAACGCTCTATCCTGCTGAGCTACGGAGACCTATAGGAAATTTTACCGAGCGGAAAAATGTATTCTTTTTGGAAACGAGGCTAATTTTAACAAAACCCCCGTAAATTGTCAAGCAAAAAAGAGTTTCCTCGTGGGCATGCCTCATGGGCAAAAAAACGCTTTACGGCAGTGTTCTTGTGCGGCCACCCCATGGCAGACCCCGACGGCAACCGACGAAACCCACGAAAGTAAAAAATATTTAAAATCCCCTTTATTACCGAGCGATAATATAGTATAATATATGAAAATTATAAATATTTTGGTTTGCGCCTACAGCGCATATCGGAAAGGTGAAAATAAAGTATGGAAAAAAACAGAGTGAGGCTCAGTATCGGCGGAGCAGACTATTTTATTATGACCGATGACGAGGTCAAATATGCGCAAGCGTTGGGTGATGAGCTGGACTTAAAACTTACTAAAATTATGCGCGAAAATTCAAGGGTTTCCATTACACAGGCGGCGGTTTTGGCCGCGCTGGAATATTCGGACCTTGCGAGAAAAGCGGAGTTGAGTGCCGAAAACCTTCGGTCCCAAATACAGGAATACCTTGAAGACGCCGCAAGGGCTAAAACCAATGCCGAGGTTTCACGTCGTGAGGCTGAGCGGCTGGGGAAAGAACTTTCCACGCTTCGCGCGCGATTCCAAAATAGTTGAGCCGGCTCCGGCACGTTGAAATTTTAGCGCCTGCTGGGAACATGGAATCCTTAACCGCCGCGGTTCGCTGCTCGGCGGATGCCGTGTATTTTGGCGAAAAAACACTCAATGCCCGCCGCGGGGCCGCTAACTTCGATGCAGAGCAAATAAAAGCGGCAGTTCGCTATTGCCATGCGCGTGATGTGAAGGCCTACCTTGTTCTCAACACCCTGGTAAATGATCTTGAATTTAATGATGCCATAGATATTTGTGAGCGTGCCTGTGCAATCGGCGCAGATGCGCTCATTTTGCAGGATTTGGGGCTTGCAAAGATTATTCGAGAAATTGCCCCCGAACTGCCCTTGCACGCGTCAACACAAATGTCTGTTCAGACCCCGGCGGGCCTTCAGGCACTGCACGAGCTTGGTTTTACACGAGCAATCCTCCCCAGAGAGCTGTCGTTTGAGGAAACGGCAAGACTTGCGGAAAACGCCCCCCTTGAGTTGGAGATTTTTGTTCACGGAGCCCTTTGTATGAGTGTTTCCGGCCAATGTGCCATGAGCGCCATGCTTGGTTCCCGCAGTGCGAACAGAGGCCTGTGCGCGGGCCCATGCCGACTGCCGTTTTCCGCACCAAACGGGACAGGTTTTGATTTGAGCTTAAAAGATTTGTCCTTGATAGCGCATTTAAGTGACCTTGAAAAACTAGGCATTAGTGCCTTTAAAATTGAGGGCAGAATGAAACGCCCCGAATATGTGGCCGCCGCCGTTACGGCTTGCCACAAGGCCTTGAATGGCGAATATACATCGGAGACCGCAGAAAATTTGCAGGCGGTTTTTTCCCGCTCCGGCTTTACGCAAGGGTATTACTTGGGCGAGCGTGGCAGAGGCATGTTCGGCACAAGGCAAAAAGACGATGTTACCGCCGCCACCGGTGTACTTTCAGGCTTTGCAGAGCTTTATAAAAACGAAAACCCACTCCTTCCGGTCGATTTTGCCTTTACCTGCCGAGCAAACGAGCCCCTATCGCTGTCGGTAAGAGCAAAGTTAAAGGGGAATGAAAAGGGTAAAAATGTTTTTGTCCTTTCAGAGGATATTCCCCAACCCGCGCAAAACAGGCCGCTTGACAAACAGAGCATTGAAGAACAGCTCTCCAAATGCGGCGGAACACAATTTTTTGCAAACCGGATAGAAATTGACCTGGATGACGGGCTTTTTGTGCCGGCATCCGCTTTAAACGCCTTGCGTCGCAAAGCGCTTGAAAATTTGAACACCGCTTTGGAACAGCCTACCCCTGTGGCCTTTTTCCCGTGTGCAATACAGGAAATACCCGCCCACGAGGCTAAAAGGCCCCATGTGTATGCCAGGTTTTCTAGAGTTTCGCAGATACCCTCACAAACGGACATGGGGCAAATACAAAGACTGTTTGTTCCGCTTGACACCCCGCCCGAAGAGATAAAGACCCTGATAAAAACAGGGGTTGAAATAGCGGTCGAAATCCCCCGAGGGATTTTCGGCAGCAGTGAAAAAATTATAAGGCAATTAAAAACGGCCAAGGCAGCCGGTGTAAAAATGGCCTGCGCCGGTACGCTTGACGCGATGGCCTTAGCTCGGCACCAAGGCTTTACGGTTTTCGCAGGTTTTGGTTCGAACATTTTTAATTCACAGGCACTTGAAGCGTTAAAAAACAAGGGTATTGTTGAAGCGACGCTTTCTTTTGAGTTGACGCTGACACAAGCGGCGGCACTTAAAGGCGCATTGCCGCGGGGCCTTATTGCTTACGGACGACTGCCGCTCATGCTCACGCGTAACTGTCCTTTGTCCAATGGCAAAAGCTGTAAAGACTGCGGCGGCCGGGGTGAAATCACCGACCGTATGGGCATCAAATTCCCCGTGGTGTGTAAAAACGGCTGTGCCGAAGTGTTGAATTCCCGCCCCCTGTATATGGCAGACAGGCTGGGCGAAATGAAGAACATAGATTTTATGACCCTATACTTTACAACGGAAACGAAGCAGGAGTGCGGGGAAATAATCAAGGCATATCAGCAGGGCAAAGCACCGCAAAGTGAATTTACAAGAGGACTGTATTACAGGGGTGTAGAGTAAGGGCAATCTTTTAGGCGCCGGTACCGGTATCCAAAAGAGAGGGGGGCCGCGGCTTGTGAACAATAAACTCAAGACATATTCGTCAACAGAAAGAAATGTGTATCTATTGGGGATGCTGGGTGAAAATATCCTGTGTGCCGTTATTTTGGCGGGGCTTTCCTACTACCTACAGTTCACCATCCTCATACCGGCTTTTACCGTGGGTGCCATCATAGCCATAGCGAGGATTTGGGATGCGGTCAACGACCCGCTCATGGGCGTTATTGTTGACAGGACAAAGACGAAAATCGGCAAATGTCGCCCCTATCTCTTGGCGGCACCTATACCGGTTTACATCGCCACGATTTTATGTTATTTAAATTTCGGTTTTTATGATTCGGCGAAAAGCGCTTTTGAAGGCAATAACGCCCTAATTTTAGGCTGGGCTCTTTTTACATACTTGCTTTGGGGGATGGCTTTTACCGTCGGTGACATTCCGCTTTGGGGCATTGCGGCGCTGATGACACGGGACGACAAGGCCAGAACAAAGTTACTTACCTATGCGCGTGTGGCTCTGCTTGTCGGCTCCGGGGGGAGTATTTTGCTTATTCAGCCCATAGCATTCGCTTTGGGCAAGTGGTTTGCACAGTTTTATGATGCCACACCAAAGGTCACTGCAGCCGCTGCGGGAGAGAGGGCGGGCTTTATTGCCGTTGCTGTTATTTTTGGGCTTGTTGGGACGGTACTTTTCCAATTGGTTGGTATTTTTGTGAAAGAAAAAATATCAGTAGCCAAAAAGCCTGAAAGTTTCAAGAAGAGTTTTTCCCTTGCGTGGAAAAACAAACCCTTTAGACAAATTTTAGTTTCCGGTATTCTAAGCACCCCAAAAGCCCTTTTAACCTTTACCTTGACACCGCTTATCAGTTATTATTACGCGAACAAAGATCCAAAAGCTTTTGTTTTTTATATGGCGCTGTGGAGCGCAAGTATGTTCGCAGGGCAAATTATAGCCATGTTGGCAGTCCCGATCTTGATAAAAAAGCACGATAAAAAAGATATTTATAACCGTATCAGCCTGTTCGGTGCAATTCCGTTTGTAAGCATGTTTGTTTTGTACCTGCTCGCGCCCACAAGAATGGCAGAACCTTTGTTTTTATTGATTTTTATGGTGCTCTTATTTACCTGCGGTGCGGCAAACGGCAGTTCAACTGTTTTACAAAGCGTCATGGTAGCCGATGCTGTGGACTATGAAGAGTATAGGAGCGGGAAAAGACCGGATGGGCTTTTCTTTTCCGGCGTCACCTTTATCGCCAAACTCGGTGCCGGAATATCCGTGATCATCAGCGGCATTTTTTACACCTTGTCGGGTTTTTCAGGCGCAAATGTAGCACAGGTCAATGCGTTTATCGCCGACGGGGGCATGGTGCGCTTTGAGAGCCGTTACAGCAACTATATGATGGTTTTATTTTTCCTCGTTTCCATTCCGCCCGCGATAGGCAGTATTCTTGCGGTGATACCGACTTGGAAATATTCCCTAAGTACGCAAGAATATGATAAAATAATAACCGACCTCAACAAACGACGTGCCCAGGCGGAAAATCCGGAAAACCGGCTCGAAACGTAGAAGTATCAACGCAAAATGGCACGAAAATGCCGCTTAAATATAAGAATAAGGGGAAAATCAATGGAAAAGCATTTAAAAACTTACACCGGAAAAGAGCGAAATATTTATCTTGTAGGTCTCGCGGGGCAGAATATTCTGTACAATATTATCGGTGCCGCGCTTGCCTACTATTTACAGTTTACAATTCTGATTCCGGCCATCACCGTGAGTGTAATTATGGCGCTCGCACGGGTATGGGACGCCTTTAATGACCCGATGATGGGCACCATTGTGGACAAAACAAGAACAAAAGTCGGCAAATGCCGCCCCTACCTGTTAGCGACACCGCTGCCGATTTTGATTATTACCGTGCTGTGTTTTGTTAATTTTGGTTTTTTCGATTCTTCTATGGGCATATTTGAAGGCCGAAACACCTTGATTGTCTTGTGGGCAGCAGGCACTTATGTGTTGTGGGGTATGATTTACACCGTTGGAGATATTCCGCTGTGGGGCGTTACCGCACTCATGAGTGAGGACGATAAGGACCGCGCAAAACTCCTTTCTTATGCGAGGATTGCCGCAGGCCTCGGCGGCGGCCTAGCGTTGCTGACCATACAGCCCCTTGCGTTTGGGCTGGGGAAAAAATTTGCACCTTTGTTTGAAGCGACCAAGAAAGTTACCAGCGAGGCTGCCGGCGAACGCATGGGCTTTATTGTCGCCGCTTTGATTTTTGCTGTTATCGGGGCCGGGCTTTTTCAGTTGGTGGGAATTTTTGTCCGGGAAAGAATTCCGGCCTCCAAAGAATCCCACACTTTAAAAGAAAACTTTACGCTGATGTGGACAAATAAACCCTTCCGACAGATTTTGCTGTCCGGTTTGCTCGGCAGCCCTAAGATGTTGCTCGCGCTCGCGGCCATGCCACTTATCAATTTTTACTATTCGACTAAAAATCCGACGATGACACTTGTATATATGATTCTACTCGGCGGCGGGATGTTTGTGGGGCAGTTTGTGGCCATGGCTTTTGCGCCTAAGTTGATAACCCGTTACGAAAAAAAAGACATTTACAACTACGGTAACCTGCTGGGCGCTATACCTTTTGTGCTATTGTTTGGGTTATATCTTATTTCACCGCAGGGCCTGACTCAGCCGATTTATTTGGTCATATGCTTTGTCATGTTCACCTTCGGCGGTGCGGCGCTGGGTCTTACCACCGTGTTGCAAAGCTTTATGATAGCGGATGCGGTAGATTATGAAGAATACCATAACGGTATTCGCCCGGATGGTGTATTTTTTGCAGGACAAACTTTTCTTGCCAAGATGACCACGGGCATTGCGACAATTATGAGTGGTATCGGTTATGCGGTTGTCGGCTTTTCGGGTGAAGCGGTGAAAGAGATTAACGATTTTATTGAAGCCGGCGGTATACCGCGGCTGGAAGATAAGTACGCGAAGTATATGATGGTGCTTTTCTTCCTCGTCTCCATCCCACCAGCCATCGGCAGCTTGCTTTCCGTCATCCCCACGTGGAAATATGCTATGAGCGATGGGGAACATCGAAAAATACTCGACGAGCTCAACGAAAGACGGCACAATGCCAAAGAGGATACGATAAATGAATAAGATAAAAATAATGAAGACTAGGCCGACGGCCAAAATACCCCAGCGGGCAACGCCGGGTAGTGCGGGGCTTGACCTGTGCGCCTGCATTGAAAAGCCGCTGACCATCCCGGGCGGGGGGCACACGGTAGTCCCGACGGGATTAGCCATTGCCTTGCCGGACAGCGCACAGGCGGCATTTGTTTTTGCGCGCAGCGGGCTTGCCATCAAGCACGGCTTAGGGTTGTTAAATGGGGTTGGCGTGATTGACAGTGATTACAGGGGTGAAATTTGTGTAGGGGTTGTGAATCAGTTTGACGAACCCTATGAAATAGTACCAGGGGAACGTATCGCTCAATTAGTTGTTATGCCGGTCCTGCTTTTGCCGGTGTTTGAAACTGCAAATCTGGACGAAACCG
>CAZMSM010000093.1:0-6379 GCA_964568955.1 uncultured Eubacteriales bacterium
TTATTCAAGTTCTTTTACGGTATAGGCTTTGCTTATCGGGTCTTTATCGTTATAAACGAACAAGTATTTCTTGTTGTTAAAGCCAAAACGTTCAACTCTGATGTTTTTCTTCTTGTATTCGGGTTTGTTTTTGAGCTCTGCCTCCGCCGCTGTGTCGCGCAAGGGCTTGACGCCTTCGGGCAACAACCCTTTTGCATCAAAGGTTAAGCAATCAAGTTTGATGTAGTGCTCAGCCTCATCTTTTTCCCCATACCGCAGTAAAAAACCGAGCAGAATTGTATATGAATTTTTGAGAGACACTTTTATGCTGCCTATCCCCTCGCAATACTCTCCAAGTAACCGGAAAAGATCATATTCCGTTTCGAACAGTCTTGATGCCGCGTATTGCAGTGAATTGACAAACATCCCGCTGTTGTAAAATTTATCCATTACGCGTTCAATACCCTTTAGTTCCAAGAGTTCGGCGGTTGACATTGCATTGCTTTTCAACACCTCATAAGGGGCATAGTCCGCGTAAAGGTAATCCAATTCTTCCTCTTGCTTCCTCAACTCTGAGCCCTTGAGCATTTTGAGGAACCCGAGCTGTAGCATGTGCGGGCGCGCAACAAGGCATCGGTTAATCGCCAATGCAAAAGTTTTTTTTGTTTCATAGGGCAAACCGGCAATTAAGTCCACATGCACATGACAGTTGTTCGTTGCCGATAATACACGGATATTTTCAAATGCCACTTCTAAATTGGTTTTTCTGTTAACCGCAGCCAACGTTTGGGAATTGACCGACTGAATTCCAACTTCAAATTGCACGCGGTTCACCGGCATCGCCGCAATAATCCTCAGCAGACACTTATCAAAAAGGTCCGCCGCGACCTCAAAATGAAAGGTGCAGTCGGTATTTAAAGAATGGATGTACTCCAGTATCTCAGCCATTCTGTTTTTATCAACGTTGAAGGTTCTGTCCACAAACTTTACGCACTTCGCCCCTTGTGACAAGAGCAAATCAAGCTCATCTTTTACCCTTTGCAGTGGTAGATATTGCACCCCTTGTGTCACGGAAGAAAGGCAATAAGCGCAGTTAAATGGGCATCCGCGTGCACTTTCGTAATAAACCAATTGGTTTTTAACAGATGCCATTGCATTTGTTTGCGACGACTGAAAATAGTCCGCAGTAAAAGGTGAAGGAAAGTCACTGAAATCCGAATTGTCACCCTTTATAACCTTTTTTTGAGGGGCAATCCCTTTAGCAATTGAATGGGTCAACTGCGAAAAAGCGGTCTCCCCGGCTCCTTGTATCAAATAATCCGCACTCGGGTAATTTTCTAAATTTGTTTCAAACGAAACCTCCGGGCCACCCAACACAATGATGCACGCCGGCAAGATTTTTTTTATTGCGCCGGTCATTTTTACAACCTGATCCGTATTCCAGATATAGGTGGAAAACCCGATGACGTCCGGCGAAGTTTTATATATTTCACCGATGATGTTCCCTATAGGTTCATTGATATGGCTTTCATATACAGCAAATTCACACCCTGCCGCATTGTTATCGCAATAAGCCTTGATACACCACACAGCCAATGCTTTATGAATATGTTTCGCATTAATCGCAACAAGCAGAACTTTGATTTTTTTTCACTTCCTTACAGAGATAGACAAATTGCCTAGTAGGCACCTTGCAAACAATATATTATCACATTTGCAGGGGGTTGTATATGGCGCTTTCTCTTGTCTCAAATTGCTCAAAAAAATAACTTCCATTGACTATACGATTTAATTGTGATAAATTGTCAGTAAGGAACTCTATTGGTAGTGCCACTATTCGAAGTTGAGCGACATTCAACATTCAAAAATAAAAGCAAAAAAGGACAACTCAAATGAAACGTGTGTTCGGAATGATAGAAGCTGTTTTTGATGCAGCTTATCTCACCACCGCTTTCATCATCGGCATCGTGCTGATTATAACGGGAACAGGCAATGCCGCCCGCCTCATCGCCGGCGTTATGGCGCTGGTGCTCGCCGGCGGCGACGCTTTTCACCTTGTGCCGCGCATGAAGCTCATCATCACAAAGCGCGAGGAGCCTTTGCGCCGTGCGCTAGGGCGTGGCAAACAGATAACTTCCATAACAATGACAGTGTTTTATCTGCTTTTATGGCAGACCGGCCTGTCTGCCTTCGGGCTTAAAACACAGAGCTTATGGGGGTACGCTGTGTACACACTTGCTGCGGTGCGTATTCTGCTTTGCCTGTTGCCACAAAACAAATGGTTAGAGCAGCATCCGCCTGTTCGTTGGGGAGTTTTGCGCAACATCCCCTTCTTTTTGCTGGGTGCCATAGTTGCAGGGCTGTTTTTTTTAAACCGATTTGCAGTGCAAGGCTTGTGGCTGATGTGGCTTGCGATTACGCTCAGTTTTGTATTTTACCTCCCCGTGGTATTATGGTCCAATAAAAACCCTAAAATCGGGATGCTGATGCTCCCTAAGACAGGTGCCTATGTTTGGATGCTGAGCATGTGTTTTGCGCTGTAATCATACTTACGCAACCAATCAAGCATTCCGCCACCAAGGCTGAGATATAAATGCCGTGCAAATATCAAGTTGATATTTAAATAAACCAAAAACGAAAGGAGAATCATCATGAACGACTATAAAAAACTCACCAACGAGGTCGGCGCTCCCGTTGCCGATAATGAAAACTCCATTACCGCCGGTCCACGGGGCCCGGTTATGATGCAAGACGTGTGGCTGATGGAAAAAATGGCGCATTTTAACCGTGAGGTCATACCGGAACGCCGCATGCACGCCAAAGGCTGGGGCGCTTACGGCAAGCTCACCGTCACACATGACATCTCCCAGTATACCAAAGCTAAAGTTTTGCAGCCCTCAACAGAAACGGAGCTGTTCGTGCGTTTTTCCACAGTTGCGGGCGAACGCGGCGCGGCCGACTGTGAGCGCGATATCCGCGGCGTTGCCGTTAAGTTCTATACAGAGGAAGGCAATTGGGACTTGGTCGGTAACAATACCCCTACTTTTTTCATCCGCGACGTGCACAACTTTTCAGACCTGAACCGTGCTGTTAAGCGTGACCCGGCCACCGGCCGTCGTTCCGCTCAAAACAACTGGGATTTTTGGACGTTGCTACCCGAGTGCTTCCATCAAGTAACGGTGGTCATGAGTGACCGCGGTATTCCGGCATCTTTCCGCAACATGCACTTCTTTGGTGAACACACCTATTCTTTTTACAATGCGAAAAACGAGCGCGTTTGGTGCAAATTCCACTTTAGAACACAACAGGGAATTAAAAACCTTACAAATGAAGAGGCCGCAAAAATCAACGGCATGGATCGCGAATATAATGGTAAAGATTTGTATGAAACCATCGCAAAGGGTGATTACCCACGGTGGAACATGTCAGTGCAAATTATGACAGAGGAACAAGCAAACGAACATTACGAGAATCCGTTTGATATTACAAAAATCTGGCCGCATGCCGAGTATCCACTTATTGATGTGGGTGTGTTGGAGTTAAACCGTAACCCTGAAAACTTTTTTGCAGAGGTCGAACAAGCCGCTTTTACCCCCGCTCATGTGGTCCCCGGTATTGGCTTTAGCCCGGACCGTTTCCTGCAGGGCAGACTGTTTTCATACGGTGACGCGCAGCGCTACCGCTTAGGCGTTAACCACAATCAAATCCCCGTAAATCGTGCCAAGGTGGATGTCAACGAATACCATCGTGACGGTGCCATGCGCGTGGACGGCAACTACGGTGGCGCGCCGGCGTACACGCCCAACAGCTACGGTGTTTGGACAGCCCAGCCCGAGGTAATGGAACCGCCTTTAGATTTAGAGGGGGCCATGTATCATTACGACCCGAAGGACGACCCGACAGATGACTGCTTCCGTGCCGGTGGCAACCTGTGGCGGGTGATGACTGAAGAAAAAAGACAATTGCTCATTCACAACACGGTCTGCGATATGGCATCTGTTACAGAAAATATCAAATACCGTCATGCTGCTCATTGCTATTTAGCTGATCCCGCATACGGCGAACGCTTTGCAAAAGCAGCGGGTTTGGATCTTGATAAAGTAATGGAACTCTCCAAACTTGATAATGACAGTTTGAATCAAGCAACGCTAACAGATACCCTATAGCAAAAAGGCAACCTTCACCGTTCACAATCAGCGCACGACCCTGAACGGGGCTTTTACACCAAGTACTAACAAAGATAGCGGCCAGCGGGCTTTAACCGTAGATTTAGATAAACACCAAGGGCTGTATCGACGCTGAAAGTTCAGTAGCCGATACAACCCTTCATATTATCACTCTGCGTTATTCCAAACAATATATGTAACACAAGTGCTAGGTTTTGGTTGATTGATATGGTAAAATGGGGTAATTAAAAACATATTTATTGGGTTTTGGAAGGAGATATTCTATGAAAATATTATTGAAAAACGGAAAAGTCTATGACGGTACCGGCAGTGCTGCATTTATGGGTGACGTTTTAGTTAAAGACAAAAAAATACTCGCCGTTGGCAATGACTTGCCGGCAGATATCTTGAGCGATGTAGAGAACGTTATTGAATTAAACGGACTTTCTGTTGCTCCCGGTTTTATAGATGCACATTCCCACAATGATTGGTTTGCCATCAAAAAAGAGCCCGTTAAATATTTTGAACCATTTATCCGTCAAGGTATAACAACTTTCGTCACCGGCAACTGTGGTCTTTCAACAACCGGATATGAGAATGACTGCGAACATGTTGATAAAATGGGTGGCGGACTGTTCTTTTATAATGATACTACTGGCAATTATGGGAATATGGCAGACTTTTTTAATGCGGTTGACGGAAAAAGCCCGTGTAATATTGCTGCTTTAATGGGCCATTGCTCTGCCCGTGCCGGTGTCGCCGGCATGGAGAACAAGCCTCTGACTGCACAAGAGGAAGAAAAGATGCTGTCTGTTTTGGAAAAGGGCTTGGAACAGGGAGCCTGCGGGATATCGCTTGGTCTTATGTATGAACCCGGCATCTATGCCGATACAGAAGAACTCAAAAAAGTGGCCCGGCTTTGCATCAAATACGATAGACCGCTTACGGTTCATCCAAGAGCATGTTCATCCGTATCCATGGCCTACCCCGAATTGTTTGGGCGCTCTCATCTGTTACGCGCGGTCGATGAGCTTGCTGAGGTGGCAAAGGGAACAACGCTAAAACTGCAGTATTCACATGCAATCTTTGTTGGAAGAAAATCCTTTAAAGATAAGGCTGAACTGGTAGAAATAATCCATAAGCTTCGCGAAGAAGGCGTTGACGCCGGATTTGATATTTATCACGAAGAGCTTGGTGTTTCGGTCATAACTGTTGTTTTGCCTTCATGGTACCAGTCTATGTCCGAAAGTGAAAGAAAAAAGCCGATGAACCGAATAAAACTACGGCTACTTTGTAGCGCAACCAGCAAGTTGCTCGGTTTCGGTTTCGACGACATTGTAATCGCTTACCTTGGAGATAATTATAAACAATATGAGGGTAAAACCGTTCATAAGATTGCACAGGAACTTGGAAAATCCGATTTTGACACCTATCTTTACCTTTGTGAAATCAGTGATTTCGCCGGGCGCGTAAATATGGGGCCTTACAGTACACCGGAAATTATCAGTGATTTGTCCAAAGATGATTATTGCCTGTATATGACAGATGCATGGGTAGAAGAAAACGGCGTCCAAAACCCTGCCATTTACGATTGTTTCCCAAAATTCTTGCGTTCATCCTTACTGGGCACGGGCGATTCCATGCAAAGAACTGTACGCAAAATGAGCGGTGGCGTTGCAGACCGCTTTAACCTTGCAGAAAGAGGCTATCTCAAACCGGGCTACTTCGCCGATATTACGGTATTTGACGAAGATGAACTTAAAAAAGGCACCCCCGACCAAACAAAGTCTTTCGGTATAGAAAAGGTGTACATCAACGGTAAACTTGTTCTGGATGGTGATCATCTGGATATGGACACCGTAAAAACTACCGGAGCGGCTGTTCGAGTTCAGTAATTCCGCCTGAAGCTGTTCAAGGTCTGCGTTGGGTCACGGTACAGGGTGCTCGAAACGGAACCGAAGTTACACTTTTCAAGTCCTATATTAGATCATGGTAACAGGAGCTTGAAAGGTCCAAGTCCTTAACTCTTACCAAAAAAGCTGAGGCACAACCACGAAATGGTTGCACCTCAGCTTTTGGTGCGGGTAACAGGACTTGAACCTGCACATCCTTGCGAACATTAGAACCTGAATCTAACGCGTCTGCCAATTCCGCCATACCCGCTTGTAGTTGAGTGGCGGGCTCCCTTGGGAACCCGCCAAGTTGGTGCGAGAGACGGGACTTGAACCCGTACG
>CAZMSM010000094.1:0-2605 GCA_964568955.1 uncultured Eubacteriales bacterium
TCGGCGCAAACGGTTTCCTGGGTTCCTACCTACTAAAATCAATCCTCGAAAACACATCCGACCAAATTCTCGCAGTCGCTCGTTCGACCCAAGGCAAGCTCGTAAGCGACAGAGTTCTTTGGTTTGAATGCGACATAACAAAACCCGAGCAGGTGGATGCCCTTGCAAAAAAAATCGGACAAAATGAGCCATGTAAGTTTATTGACCTGGCCTTTTGGCATAACATTGACAGCGTTGCCCAAAACCCCAAAGACTCCTGGCATACCAATATCACCTCGCTGGCCTATTTGCTAAACAGGGTTCATAACCTTGCGTGTTTCTTTTTTGCGTCCACCGACTGTGTCTATGGCGAAGGAAGAGCAGATTACCGTTTTAAGGAAAGTGACCCGCTGAACCCCGTCAGCCTTTACGGTCGGCACAAGGCGGCGGCAGAATGCCTTGTGCGCGCAAAAGGTTACCATGCTTTAAGGTTACCCTATATGTTCGGACCGAGTCTTTCGCCCGACAGAAAACATTTTTATGATATCATTACCGCAGACCTCAAACAACATAAAAAGGTTGATCTGTTCTATGACTCCATGCGCAGTGCGCTTGATTTTGAAACCGTTGCCAACGTGTTTGTAAAACTGGCGGAGAACTTTAGTCGAATTGCTCTGCCGCACACGCTAAACCTCTGCGGTGACGACAGCCTTTCGAAATATGACCTGGGTGTGATGCTGGCAAAAAAACTCGACTTGCCCGCCGAACTTATCCTTGCATCTTCATGCCTAAATTTTAAAACCGCACCCGATGCCAAGCGCGCCCTCAACGGCTTAATGGATAACACTCTTTTAAAAAGCACACTCGGTATTCAGGAATTAAAAATGAAAATCTAGACACCTTTCAAGGAGATTTATTTTGAAGACAGTTATTATGGCCGGCGGTAAAGGCACTCGCATTTCTCCCGTATCCGTCGAAATCCCAAAATCAATGCTCCCCATTGCAGGCAAGCCTGTGCTTGAGCATCAACTGGAGTGCCTTGCAGGTCAAGGGTATCGAGATATCGTGATTGTAACAGGCCACCTTGGGGAAGCGATACACGAATACTTTGGCAACGGCAGTCGTTTTGGCGTTAGTATCGAATACTATCATGAGGAAAAGCCCCTGGGAACTGCCGGGAGCCTTGTAGCGTTGAAAGACCGGCTGACGGAAGATTTCCTCCTGATTAACGGTGATTTGCTTTTTGATGTCGATTTAAAACGCTTTGAAGCATTTCACCACAGCAAAAAAGCGCTTGCTACGCTTTTCACGCACCCCAATGACCACCCTTTTGACAGTGAGCTGATCATTGCCGACAAGGATTCAAGAATAACCGGTTGGCTTGGGCGGGCAAATCGGGAAGACGCTTATAAAAATCTTGTCAATGCCGGAATTCATATGATATCCCCCGAGCTTTTATCCGAAAAAGAAAAGGTCGGCAAGCTCAATTTAGATCGAGACCTTTTAACCCCGTCGCTGCCCACGGGTAAAATTTTCTCTTATAACTCGCCCGAATATGTTAAGGATATGGGGACACCGAAACGGTATGAAGAAGTTTGCAACGACTATTGCTCGGGAAAAGTCGTTGCCCGAAACCTGCGCAACAAACAAAAGGCCATTTTTCTGGACAGAGACGGGACCATAAACGAGTACAAAGGCTTGGTAACAAAACCGGAATACTTAAACCTGATTGAAGGAAGTGCCCAGGCTATTGCTAAAATCAACCGCAGCGGTTATCTTGCTATCCTCATCACCAATCAGCCTGTCATTGCACGCGGAATCTGCTCTTTGGCGGGGCTTGAACAAATTCACAACCGCCTCGAATTCCTGCTTGGTGAACAAGGGGCGTATCTGGATGCGATTTATTTTTGTCCCCACCACCCCGATAAAGGCTTTGAAGGCGAGCGGGTTGAATATAAAATCGACTGTTCTTGCAGAAAGCCAAAACCCGGCATGCTTTTACAAGCGGCCCGGGACTTTAACGTTGATTTAGAGCAGTCCTACATGGTAGGGGACGATGTCAAAGACATGCTTGCAGGGCAAGCGGCCGGGTGCCAAACCGCATTTTTACTCAGTGGAAAGCCGGCTCACGAACCTACCCCTTCACCGGTTTACAAAAACCTGTCTGAGTTTGTTGAAAATATTATGAAGCTTGAAGGAAGAATAACATGTTAATCTCCAGAACTCCTTTCAGAATATCCTTTTTGGGCGGCGGTACGGACTTTGAACCGTATTTCAAAGAATACGGCGGCAGTGTACTGTCGACGACGATAGATAAGTTTTGTTATATCACCATTCGGCAAATGCCGACCCTGTTTGAATATAGAAATCAGCTGACCTATTCAAAAATCGAACGATTCAATGACCCGGACGAGGTGGAGCACCCCGTGGTTCGCGAAGCGATGAAATACTTAAAAACCGACCGTATTCAGATTTCTTATGATGCCGACCTGCCGGCACGTGCCGGACTGGGCGCAAGCTCCTCCTTTTCGGTAGGTTTACTCAACGGCCTGCACCGTTTCAAAAACGAAAAACTCGACAAAATGTCTTTGGCCAAAGAGTCTATATTCTTAGAGCATGAGCTTTG
>CAZMSM010000094.1:2705-4908 GCA_964568955.1 uncultured Eubacteriales bacterium
CACGAGATGAAGGCACTCGTGGACGAAGGGGAAAAGATATTGACCGGTAGCGGCAACTTAAAAGATTTTGGCGAGTTACTCAATGTAACTTGGAAGCTGAAACGCACCCTGTCCGGCAAAATTGCAACCGATTTTGTGGACAACGCCTATGCCCGTGCTATGGGAGCTGGAGCCGTTGGCGGCAAACTACTGGGTGCCGGCGGCGGTGGATTTATGCTGTTTTATGTGGAGCCGGATAAGCGAGAGAGCGTAAAAACTGCGCTGTCTGAACTCTTGCATGTCCCCTTCCGTTTTGAAGATGAAGGCACAACAATCATTTACAAAGGGGAAAAAGAGGAGAAAAAGGGGAAAGAGGAAAAAGAGGCAAAGGGGGAAGCCGAAGATGAGTAATATTCTGATCACAGGTGGTGCCGGCTATATCGGGTCCGTGTTGGTTCCTACCCTACTCGCAAAAGGTCACCGGGTCACTGTTTTAGATAACTTCTACTTCAACCAGCTGACGCTCATGGACTGCTGCCCAAACCCTAACTTCACTATCATCCGCGGCGATGCAAGGGATGAGGAAACGATGAAGGCCGCGATCAAAAACATGGACTATATTCTGCCCTTGGCCGCCCTTGTGGGTTTTCCCCTGTGTGATGCCGATAAAACTGCGGCTCAAACAACGAATTTAGACGCCATTGAAATGCTTTTAAGAATCAGAAAAAAAGAGCAACGAATGATTTACCCCTGTACAAACAGCGGCTACGGAACGGGCGACGGTGATAATTTCTGCACAGAGGCAACACCGATGAACCCGATTTCGCTTTACGGCATCACCAAAGTACAAGCGGAAAAAGCGGTGCTCGATGCAGGCAACTCCCTAACCTTTCGCTTTGCCACGCTTTTTGGCGCATCCCCTCGTATGAGAATAGATTTGCTTTTGAACGATTTTGTCTACCGTGCCGTCTATGACCGTACAGCCGTCATTTTTGAAGGCAATTTTAAACGGAATTTCATCCACATCCGCGATGTGGTCGGCGCCTTTATTTTTGCAATTGATAACTTTGAAAAGATGAAAGGCCTGCCATACAACTGCGGCCTGTCCACTGCCAATATATCCAAACTTGAACTGTGCGCAAAAATCAAAGAACACATCCCGTCTTTCGTATACCTCGAAGCCCCCATCGGCACCGACCCCGATAAGCGGGATTACATCGTCTCAAACGCGCGGCTGGAAGCAAGGGGTTGGGAGGCACAATACTCGCTGGACGACGGCATAGAAGAGCTTAAAAAGGTATTCACTATCCTGAAGAATAAAATGTATTCCAATATATAGCGACAACCGGCGAGAACCAAACGCAGGAGGTGCAAAATGATTGAGATACTAACGCCCGACTTTGAATTTATAGATGAGCGCGGCAAGCTGACACAACTCGTAGGCGACGGCTACAAGCAGATTAATGTCGTGCATTCAAAGGCCGGTACTTTTCGCGGAGGACACTGCCACAAGCTCAATAAAGAAGCTTTTTATATCATCGAAGGCAGTTTTGAACTGACGGCGAGAAAAGACGGTATCGAAGAAAAATACACCTTCCACGCCGGCGATATGTTTGCGATTGAAGCAGAGGTTTACCACGATTTTCATTATTTGACTGACACGATTCTCGTGGGCATGTACGACAAGGGCATTGAACTTGAAAACGGGACAAAGGATATTATCGCCGAATAAAAACCTGTTTTTTCTCATAACATTGAAAAACGCCCGGAATTCCGGGCGTTTTTCAATGTTAACTTCTTCATTTAAATGTCCAAAACCGGTTGAGGAAAAAATTTATCGGAATGGTTACGAAGAGAATGAGTATCGGGGCAATCGTTGCCGGAACTTCGAAAAAGTCAACCAAAATGTATAGAAACACCGTCCCGACTACAAAAGCAATGCCGTACGATGCGTACGCTTTGATCAACGGTTTCACATGACCTTTTTCCTTTTTGCTAAAAACAAACTTGTTGTTTAACCAATAGGTGAACAAAACACTCACGAGAAAGCATAGGGCGTATGCTGCGATATACAAGTCTTCCCTAATCAAAACAATCGGCCAGTAAATTGCCAAGGACAGCAATGTGCCGGCAAACCCGACAAAACCATACTTGATGATTTGTTTTATCCAGTCAAGCAAAACGGTTTTATTGTCGCTAATAAATATCCTCAGTGGTTTCAACC
>CAZMSM010000094.1:5008-6163 GCA_964568955.1 uncultured Eubacteriales bacterium
AATACGAGTCCCACTATCATCAAAAAAGCAAAGCCGGATGTATTGCCGGCAATTTGGACAGCCAAAAAACCGACTGAAAGGAACAAGGCCGTGCAAACCATCTTGAGTGCCAACGATTTTTTTGTTTTGTTTGGCCACATGGCTTTTAAAAACAAAGGGACAAACACAAATTCAAGCGTAATTGCAAGCACAAGCAATATTTTATAAATTAACAATTCAGCAACTCCATCTTTTTATCATTTGTCAACGCCTCCGGTCAGTCTTGTCTGTTAAAACTCTTGCGGCTGTTTTTCCGGCAGATTTTCTTTTCGGTACAGTCGCCCCTTCATCGCCGGTTCCACTATCTTGTGGGCACTCTGCATAATTCTACGAACCGCCTTTACAGCCACCGCATTTTTTATATATTCTTCGATGCCGCCCGACAAAACCAACAGCATTTTTTTTGTTGGGGGGTGACTGCTGAAATATAAATCCACATCAAAACCGTCAAAAACAAAGTCCACCTGTCTTGCGCTAACCGCTTGTAGCGGGCGCATGAGGAAGGTAAGTGTTTTTTCGCTCGTCCACGCGGCCGTACAGGATGTTGTAAAATCGATACCTGCCAAACGAATTTCACTCAACCGCAGCTTGCCGTCCATGCCGCATAGTACCGTATTGCTTTCATCTTCTTCCGTCCAAGTCAAACGGCACTCATTTTCGCTAAACTCAAACTCAATATTGTCTATGTTACCGGCCTTGTTCGCTGACATATACACGACCGCTATCGGCAGCATACTTAAAGGGAGTTTTGCGGCTTCGAGCAATCTTTTGCGCTGTGTTTTGAGCGTCCTTGCGTTGACTATCTTTTCATAAGAACTGCGCGGCAAAGCCGGCAAATCTTCTAAAGGTTCAAGTTGAGGACATTCGCTTAAAACATCGTTCCCCGGCAAACCGGCCCTTTCATCGAAAAACGCCGCCGGGAAATGACGCCAGATGCAGTCCCTGTACTTCTGCTCGTTAATTTCACACGCGGTAATCACGAGCACCGCATCATACTCTTCCATAACAATGCCGAACTGCGAAAACATACCGTCCAGGCGGTAGGAGTCCTGCAGGCTGTTTCTCCAAAAACAAAAGCCGTAACCGACAGCGCTGTCCCCTGCCTTCCGGTTGGTT
>CAZMSM010000095.1:0-6029 GCA_964568955.1 uncultured Eubacteriales bacterium
AACAAGACTCCTTGCCAAATCTTTGCCTTATTCCATCTGATCCGAGGCACAACGCTCAAGCTCCAGCAGTGATTCTTTCATGCCAAGACCCCCGGCATAGCCGACGAGCTTTCCGTTAGACCCCACTACCCGATGGCATGGCACCACAATCATCAACGGGTTTTTATTGTTCGCCATCCCAACTGCGCGGCTCGCTTTGGGGTTGCCTACTTTTGTTGCAATCTCTTTGTAAGTGCACATTTCCCCATACGGAATCCGGCACAAGGCATTCCACACTTTTTTCTGAAATTCCGTACCGCGAAGCTCGTATGGGAAATCAAATCTCCGGCGCTCTCCTTTGAGATACTCGCGTACCTGCTCAAAAGCACGGTCGGAAAGTACCGAGTGATCATTGTCATCATCGATTTGATCCACACGCTTAAAAGAGACTATCGCCGTATCGGTATACCCTATTTTCAACATCCCAAACTCAAAATCGTAAAAAGCGTATTTTTTCATTTTGATTGTTCCTTTCTTGATCCCGTCATACAACATTTGCTGTTAACAAGCACGACCTTTTTAGATGTTTGCTGACAACAAATCCACTAAAACAATAATAGCACGGTCCCGGACACGACCAATAGCAAGCCGATGAATGCCTTTGCCGGTAGTTTTTCTTTCAGAAAGATACGAGAAAATACCACCGTGACAACAACACTCAGTTTATCCACGGGCACAACCAAGCTGGCATCCCCCTCTTGCAAGGCACGATAGTAGAAAAGCCACGAAAGACCGGTTGCAAAGCCGGAAAGTAGGATAAATAGCCAACTTTTCCTGTCAATATCCTTTATAAGGGCATGCTTCTTTTGAAAGAAAACGATTCCCCAAGCCATAATCAATACAACAATTGTACGGATTGTTGTCCCCAAATTTGATTCGACCCCTTGTATGCCGATTTTGCCGAGTATTGACGTCAACGCAGCAAAGATCGCAGACAAGGCGGCATAAAACAGCCACTTTTTACTTTTGGTGTTCGATGGGTCTGCTTGCTGTCGTTGTATCATGAGGTAAGTCCCGACAGCGAGCAAGACGATTCCAAACCCCATCCACAGGGTAGGTTTTTCTCCCAAAAACAAAAAAGCCAAAAGGATGGTCAATATCGTACTGCTTTTATCAACCGGTGTCACTTTGTTGACATCCCCGAGCTTCAAGGCTTTAAAATAGCATAGCCAAGATATGCCCGTAGCGCCGCCCGAAAAAATCAAAAACACAAGACTATAAGCAGAAATCATGCCGATGGTATGCTGTGAGCCCACAATAAAAACCATCAGCCATGAAAATAAAAGTACAATGATCGTCCGAAGTGCCGTCGCCAAATTCGAATCTGTATTCTTAACCCCAATTTTCGCCAAAATAGCTGTCAATCCCGCAAACAATGCCGAGCATAAAGCATATAGAAGCCACATTTATGCCATCTCCCTAAATACATGTCGTCTTCTTGCCTTTCCATACAATCATCTTAACTGGTCTGTTTATATTTTGCAAGATCTTTTGCCTTGCATTACCCACTCAAAAGGGGCACCCATTTGACAATATATAGTTTTTTTGGCAATATGAGTACAATCCGTAACAACACATTTAAACTTTTTAAATTTTGATAGGAGGCAGCTCATGTTAAAAGACATTAACTCTTGTGTTCGCTTGCACAACGGTGTGCAAATGCCGTGGCTTGGCTTTGGCACCTTTCAAATCCCGGATGGTGAGGAGGTCGAACAGGCCGTTTTGTGGGCGTTAGAGACCGGCTACCGCAGCATTGAGACCGCCGCTATGTACCGCAACGAAGCGGGGGTCGGGCGTGCCCTTAAAGCGTCGGGCATCCCACGTGACCAAATTTTCCTCACGACGAAGGTGGCAAACGATGACCAGGGGTACGAGTCAACGCTGCAAGCCTTTGAAAAGAGCTTAGAATTGTTGGAGGTCGATTATGTTGACCTGTATTTGGTCCACCGAGCGGTCAAAGGCAAATTCCCCGATACGTGGCGCGCGATGGAAACCATTTACCAAGGCGGTCGCGCACGCGCAGTCGGGGTGAGTAATTTCTTAATTCACCATCTGGAAACCCTGCGGGAGACAAGCGATTTCATGCCCATGGTCAACCAAATCGAATACCACCCCTTGTTAACGGAGATTAAACTCCTGCAATACTGTGCCCAAAAGGATATTGTCCCAACCGCCTGGAGCCCGCTCATGCGCGGAGGAATATTCGAGAATGAAGTTGTTCAACAATTGGCGCAAAAGTATGAAAAGACAGTAGCACAAATTGTACTGCGTTGGGATTTGCAGCATGGGGTCGTCACCATTCCAAAATCCGTTCACCGCGAGCGTATTATAGAAAACGCAAAGCTTTTTGATTTTAACCTGTCGGGCGAAGACATGGCACTTATCGATGCGCTCAACCAAGACCGGCGTATCAGCACGCACCCGGATAACTATTAACCTCAACGGTTAGGCCCGGTGTGGCGTTACAACGATAAATCAAGCAAGGCAACCGATGAGTCTAACACGTCGGATGCCTTGCCTTTTTTTACACATACCCGAAAGGGTCGCCTTACGCCTTACTTCGCTTGCGCTTTTTTAACTTCGTACCCAAGGGCCGTGATGGCGCGAACGATGTCGTCAATTGATATTTTTTCAGCATCGAAGTCAAGTTTTACCTTGCTTGAGTTAAACATCACCTTTACGCTTTCCTTTACCACACCGTCCAAGGCTTTTGTAGCGTTTTCAATCTTTTGCACACATGATGGGCAAGTCAATGCTTCTACCTGAATAGTTGCTTTTTGCATTTCCTTTTCTCCTTTCTGTTTTTCTATTTTTCTATTTTTCTCGTGTTAAATTTTAATCAACTTGTTTGTTTGTTTGTTTGTTTTTAACTTTTCTGCTATCTCAATTTGTAGCGAAGGAGCCTCATCCCGTTTAAGACAACAACCAAAACGCTTGCCTCATGCACAAACATACCTATTGACATGTTCATCCAGTCGGTAAAAAATATGCTTGCGAGTAAAAACAAGGCAACGCCCACCGCAATAACGATGTTTTGCCGCATATTGTTTGCTGTCGCTTTCGTTAACCCCAGCGCATGAGGCAAGCGGCTAAAGTCCGAGTTCATCAGGACAACATCCGACGTTTCAATGGCGACGTCTGTCCCGCTCCCCATCGCTATGCCAATTTGCGCCAAAGCCAATGAAGGGCTGTCGTTTACTCCATCCCCAACGAATACCACAATCCGGCCCTTTGCTTTCAAATCTTCAATGTAGGCTGACTTATCTTCCGGTAGCATATGTCCATGGGCCTCGGTCAAGCCCAGTTCCCGTGCTACCAAATCAACCGTTCCTTGATTATCACCCGATAGAACCACCAGGTTTTTAACCCCCAACTTTTTCAGCTTTTGGAGGCTTTCTTTTACACCCGCACGAATTTGGTCACGAATACCCATGAGTACTTTTAGCTGGCCATCAACCGATGTCAAGACAAGTGAGTTTCCGTTCGTTTCAAATCGAGTAATATCCGCACGCATTTTTTCATTGAAGTGAACATTTTCTTGTTCCATCAAGGCAACATTGCCAACGACGACCCTGTGCCCATCCACATGGGCGATAATTCCGCCGCCTTTCATGACCTGTGTTTTTTCAACTATATGTTTTTTTACATCACCAATATAATCGACCACTGCTTTCGCCAAGGGATGGTCCGATTCATCTTCAACACTTGAAAGGTAAGCCAATACTTCCTCAACGTTATCTGCATACACTTCTTTGTCGGCTACTTTGGGGTTGCCTGTTGTTAATGTGCCTGTCTTATCGAATACCATGGTGTCAACCCTGCTGAAATCCCGAATCACTTCGCCACCCTTTAGAAGCACACCGTGTCGTGCTCCATTGCCAATGCCCGCTACGTTTGAAACAGGTGCGCCGATAACCAAGGCACCCGGGCATCCTAAAACCAATATGGTAATGGCCAGTTCAATGTCGCGTGAAAAAGCTCCTACAATAATGGCGAAGCCTAAAACGGCCGGTGTATAGTATTTGGAAAACCTGTCAATAAAACGTTCCGCTTCTGATTTTGAATCTTGGGCTTCTTCAACCAGTTCAATAATTTTGCCAAAGGTAGTATCTTCCCCTACACGGTCGGCAATAATTTGAATGGTTCCGTTTTCTAAAATCGTTCCGGCATATACCCCTGAACCCTTCTGTTTGCCGGCCGCAAGAGATTCCCCGGTAATACTCGCTTCGTTAATATAACCTTCCCCGGTTAATACGATACCATCAACAGGGATTTTTGCACCGGTTTTAACAAGCAAAACATCGCCCACATCGACGTCGTCCACTTCAACCTCTTCAAACTCGCCGTTTTCCATTTGTTTTAAAGCACTTTCCGGCGCCATTTCCGTCAGTTCTTTAATGGCAGAGCGCGTTTTGTTCAATGTGCGTTGTTCGAGAAAAGCGCCAAACAGGAATAAGAATGTAACAATCGCCGACTCTTCAAGGTTTTTAATTAAAAATGCGCCACCCACTGCAAGGGTAACCAACACATCGATACTCACCACTTTGACTTTTAAAGCTTGATACGCTTGGATTGCAATAGGCGCAACCCCTAAAACCGAGGCAATACCCAAGGCCGTAAGCGCTATGTATTCATTTTTAAACCCTAATTTACCAACAAACCCGATGACGATTAAAATGCCACCGATTACGGTTATGTGGTTTTTTTTACTCAATATAAATCTTTGCAAATTACATCACCTTTTTGCCCTTTTTCTTATCTTATCATATCTGCCCTAAATATGATACGCCTTATCTATTTCGGCCAGCATATTGTAAACAGCCTCATAGCTTTCGCATACGTCTTGGGGAACCGTGTAGTTAGCCGTGATTTCACGTAGCTTGACAAACTCATCATTTAATTCAGGTCTTTTGGACCCTGCCTCTTTTATTTTCACATTGATTGCATCAAACACCTTGTGCACTTGATAAAATTCCGGGTGAGTGCCCCCGTGAACTCTTGATACAATGGGTACATATTGTTTTAATTTTTTCATATGCGCTTTTTTCGCTTGGTTAAATGTTAATTGATTGGACATCGTTTTTCCCTCTTTCCTATTTTTATTCACTTATTTCCCCCGACACCCGTGGGGTCAAAAACCGCCTAGCGATAGAAGCCTCGGAACGACACGGGGGTCGTTCCTTACTTTTTGGGGACGGCGTGTGAAAAAGTCACGCAACTATTATTGTCACAATATCGAATATCAAATCCTACGATACCTGCGATCACCGCCATTGTTTTTGTTGAATAGAAGGAAATATGGCAGGGGTCGTTGATATAAAACCACTCAGTAAAATTATCCTTGCCCGGGTGGAAAAGAGTCATAACACTAAGGATGCCTTCGGGGCGCAATAGTTTTTTGAACAGTTTAAAGTAATACAAGGGGTCATCAAGGTGCTCTGCGACCTCAGTCGCCGTAATCAAATCATATGTCTTGCCTTCATAAACCTTTTCGCTTGCATAGAATTTATCGTATATATCAACAGACCGACCAAATTCACGCTCAAGCAACTCGGCCAAAACAGGTTGCGGCCCACTGCCAAAGTCCAGGCACTTTATGTCGTCCCTTTTCACATAGTCAACGATTGCCTTATTTATAAACTTCATAAAAATCTCAACGTATCCTGCGTCTTCAATTGAATTTTCATGGCGCTTGTAACGATTGAACTCTTCTTCAGGCGTGCACAGGTGCTGTTCCTCCAGAAAAATAAAGTCACAATTTGGGCAGTGCCGATAGAACCTGCTTTCGGCACGCTTGCGCAAGCGCCTTTCGATGCGCGTTGTTTTGCTTTTACATATTTTACAATTAGTATTCAAATGATAACCTCAAACTAATATAACAGGTGGTACCGCTCCTTTAAATTTAAGATTTTTAAGACACTCTCATCGATTCTTACTTCACTAATTATGCCATTTTTCACCGCGGTATAAATACCATTATAAGCATTCAC
>CAZMSM010000096.1:0-5861 GCA_964568955.1 uncultured Eubacteriales bacterium
AAGGCCACACCGGCTGAAAAACCTGCAAAGGCTGAAGAAAAAGCAGAAAAAGCTGACAAAGCTGAAACAGCAGAATAAAATTCTACACAGAAAAATGCCCTTGAAGCGTCAAAAGCGTTTCAAGGGCTTATTTTTAGTTTATTGTTTACATTTCTTTATTTTATTTATTATCCCGTCACCACACGCCCACCCATTTCACAACCGCAGTTTAGCGCGTATATTATTCGCATAACTCCAAATTCATTTTAACATGTGGTATTCCTTCTTCAAGGAATTCGTCGCCCTCGCTTATAAAGCCCAGCTTTTCGTAAAGGGGAACCACGTAGGCTTGTGAATCCAGGGTCACGCGTTTTGCGTTTTCTCGTTTTGCAATGTCAATCAAGGCTTTACAAATAAGTGTTGCGTAGCCTTTGCCACGTTCGTTTTGCAAAACAGCCACCCGACCGAGTCTTGCAACATGAAGGTGTACATATAATCTGCCGCTACCGACGGGGGCGGCATCATTGTATAAGATGATATGAAAGCATACCGAGTCAAGCCCATCCATCTCGTTTTCAATAGGGATGTTCTGTTCCTCGACAAAAACTGTTTTCCGTATTTCATAGGAAGCCGAAAAATCTTCATTTGGTTTAATTTCAATAAAGTTTAACATTAAATCACCGAGCGTTCCTTTTCATTGCTTTCGCATGTTTTTCTTACCATAGTTTACTATGTTAGCTTTTAGGTGTCAAGGATACTTCCTTTTGAGGTTTTTTCATCTTGTCCCTTGTCTTTTTATCCTAATTGTCTTACAATCTTTATGGAATGCAAAGGGGATTGATTTATGAAAATCAAGAGCGCTCTGCGACGCCTTTATGCGCCTGAGTATCTGCTCAAGCCGGAAAAATGGGTGGGGGAGATCCTCCCTGCAAAAGAGGTCTACAAATCACTGTCAAGGGTCGCCTGGCCTGCCACGGTGGAAATGGTGCTTATCAGCTTGATGAACTTTGTGGATACCATCATGGTTTCCACCATCGGTGCGTTTGCCATTGCCGCAACGGGCCTTACCACGCAGCCCCGAATGATATTCTTTACATTTTTCTTCGCGCTTAATGCCGGCGTTACGGCGATTGTCAGCCGCCGTAAGGGCGAGCAAGATGTGGAGGGCGCGAATAAATGCCTTTCACAGGCAATCTTGATTTGTATGGTGTTAAGTGGCGTGCTTTGCGCCCTCTCTTTTGCTGCGGCAAGGCCGCTTTTGATGTTTGCGGGCGCGCAGACCGATACCATTGAACCCGCTATCATCTACTTTAAAATAACCATGGTTGGTATGATGTTCGCGGCTATTGGCATGGTGATTAATGCTGCTCAGCGGGGCGTTGGTAACACCAGAATTTCGATGTGGACCAACTTGATTGCCAATGTGGTGAATGTCATGTTTAACTATTTACTCATTAATGGCATTGGACTTTTCCCAAAGCTTGGCGTAAAAGGGGCAGGGATAGCAACCCTTATGGGCAACATCGCGAGTTGTTTGATATCCATTTACTCTGTCTCAAAGCCTTTTGAGTTTTTACACATCAAATTAAAAGACTGCTTTAAGTATGACAGGAAAGTTGCAAAGCTCTTGATAAGAATCAGCTCTTCCGCCGCACTCGAGCAGAGTTTTGTGCGTATCGGTTTTTTTGCTTATACAAAAATTGTCGCGACGCTCGGTACCGCGGCACTTGCCACCCACCAAATCTGCATGAGTGTTATTAATTTGTCCTACTCGGTTGGGGACGGCCTTGGTATTTCGGCGGCATCCCTTGTCGGGCAGAACTTGGGCAGAAGACGCCCGGATGTGGCTATGGTCTATGGCAAAGCCTTGCAACGTGTGGGGTTGCTTGTTTCCATCGGCTTGTTTGTTTTGTTCTCTGCAGGGGGCAGAATGATTATGGGCATGTTTACGAATGTGCAGGAGATTATTGACATCGGTGAAAAAATCTTGCTGATTGTCGCATTCACAGCGCCCGGTCAAATCTCCAATGTGGTCTTTTCCGGTAGTTTACGCGGTGCGGGGGACACAAAATTTGTGGCCTATTCGTCTTTGGTCAGCATTGCGATTATTCGCCCCGTTATCAGCTATGTGCTGATTTTTCCGTTAAAGTTTGGGCTTATCGGTGCGTGGTTGGGTTTGTTTATCGACCAACATGTACGCCTTGCTTTTTCATCCTACAGATTTAAAAAAGAAAAATGGCAAAAAATAAAACTATAGGGGTGCTATCATGAAAATTATCAATCATGCAAACTGGATTAAGTCGCCGGCAGGGGGCGGCAAAGATGCGCCGAAAAACACATCTGCTATTGTATGGACGTCGGTTATCAGCGACGTTGCAACAGATGCCGGTCTTGATTTTACCAAAAACTTTGTCTGCAAAGGCCGTGTGAAGAAAGCACAATTGCAAATTTCGTCGCTTGGGATTTATGAGGCTAAGCTCAACGGCGAGCGCGTGGGCGATTTTATTTTCGCACCGGGCTGGACATCCGACGAAAAACGCCTGCAATACCAAAGCTATGATGTAACGCACCGGTTGAAGGCAGAAAACAACCTAACCGTCACCCTTGGCAGAGGTTGGCGCTACCTTGGTAAAAACCCCGAAAAAATAGTCGACGGCTTTAGTAATAAGGACATGGCGTTGATTGCGGCACTAGCGGTGGAATACGAAGACGGGGCGAAGGAACTTATTCTAACGGATAAAACCTGGCTTGTGACACAAAGTAAAATACGCTACAGCAATCTTTACAATGGGGATATTTTTGATGCAGGTTTTATGCCGGGTGAACCCGTGCCTGCTTTGGAGATAAACCATACCAAGGAAATCTTAATCCCGCAACAGGGCGAAAAGATAGTGGAAACACAGCGTCTGCCGGCAAAAGAGCTTATCAAAACACCTGCCGGCGAAACGGTGATTGATTTCGGACAAAATCTAACGGGTTATGTCGAATTTAAAATACAGGGCAAAAAGGGTGACAAGGCCACCATACAACATGCCGAGGTGCTCGATAAAGACGGTAATTTTTATACAGAGAACCTGCGCAGTGCCAAGCAGGAAATTATTTTCATCTGCGACGGGGAAGAGCATACCTATAAGCCGGCGCTGTCCTTCCAAGGCTTCCGTTATATCAAGCTGCTGAATTGGCCGGACACGGTGAACTTGGCAGATTTTACCGCCATCGTTGTGCATTCCGACATGAAGCGGACAGGCTTCTTTGAATGTTCGGATAAAGGCATCAACCAGCTCTTTAAAAACATTATCTGGGGTCAGCGTGGCAACTTCCTCGATGTGCCCACAGACTGCCCACAGCGCGATGAACGCCTGGGTTGGACGGGGGACGCGCAAGTGTTTGTACGCACGGCCTCTTATAATTTTGATGTTGAAAAGTTTTTCGCAAAGTGGCTGGCCGATTTGGCAGCAGACCAGGGTGAAAACGGCAGCGTACCCCATGTCATTCCGGATGTTCTTGACAAGCAGGGTGGCTCCGCCGCCTGGGGGGACGCATCGATTATTTGCCCGTGGCAGATGTATTTGACTTACGCAAACAAATCAATACTCGAGAGTCAGTTTGACTCCATGAAAAAGTGGCTGGATTTCATCCAATCAAAATCAAGGAATTTTATTTGGAACAAAGGCGACCATTTTGGCGACTGGCTCAATCTGGAAGAAGAAGTGGGTAACAAGGGCACGGACAAAAAGCTTATCGCGACCGCATTTGCCGCGTATTCCACATCCCTGTTTGTCAAGATAGGACGAGTGCTCGGCAAGGATATGAGTGCCTATGAGTTACTGCGGGACAACACAAAGGCGGCTTTTTGCAAAAAATATATCAAAAAAGGCAAGCTTGCAGGCAACACACAGACGGCCTGTGTATTGGCATTGTATTTTGACTTGACAAATGAAAAAGAAAAGACAGCCGCCCAGCTTGAAGCCTTGGTAAGAAAACACGGGCATCTAACCACCGGCTTTGTCGGTGCGCCCTACTTACTGCATGTTTTAACGGCAAACGGTTATGTAAAAACCGCCTATGATTTGATGTTTAGAAAAGAATACCCTTCATGGCTCTACCCCATCGGCTTGGGCGCGACAACTATTTGGGAGCGTTGGAACGGTATTTGGCCCGACGGCACCATGGCGGATAAAGGCATGAACTCCTTCAACCACTATGCCTACGGCGCAGTTGGGGACTGGATGTACGGCACCATGGCCGGTATCAATACGGATGAAAACGCCCCGGGATTTAAGCATATCATCTTTAAACCGATACCGGATGAGCGCTTAGACTTTGTTAAAGCATCCATCATGAGCCGCCACGGCGAAGTCAAAGCCGAATGGCAAAGAGTGGACGGAAAAGTGAAATACACCTTTACCGTGCCGCAAGGGTGCACGGGGACGGCGACGGTGGATGGAGAGGTTACGGAGCTATCTGCCGGCGTAACTGAGCTTTAAAAGGCTCCTTTTCCAAAGGAGCTGTCGCTCGCAGGGTGACACAGTCATCTGCGGATGACTGAGGAATAAATCTCGTCACACTATTAAATTTACAGGAGGAACAAAAATGGTCATTGATAGAATTGAAAATCTTAACTTGTATGAGCCGTTGTTGGATTGCTTGCCAAAGGTTCAGAAGTTTCTGGCAAGTTTTGAAAAAAATCCCTGTGCGGATGGACGGTATGAGCTGGACGGTGAAAAGCTGTTTGCACTCGTACAACAGTTTCAGACAAAGCCGGCCGAGGGTAGGTTGCCGGAAGCGCACAGAAAATATATCGATTTGCAGGTTGTCATAAGCGGTGACGAAAACATCGGCTGGGCACCGCTCATGACACTCAAGCAAGAGACCGAGGAGTTTTCCAAAGGCGGGGATATTGGCTTTTACAGTGGCGATATTCAAATATGGGTAACACTCAAAGCCGGCCATTTTGCGCTCCTCTACCCGGAAGACGCCCACCTGCCATGCGCGCAAGTTCACGGCCCAAGCGACGTGTGTAAAGTTGTTTTCAAGATTTTGATGTAATCGGTTACGATGAATCCAGCCCAGTCCAATGTAGGGCAAGGGCTCTGCTCTTGCCGCTCCCCCTTGTTTCCTCAAATCAAAAATCAGGCAGCACCCAAAAACGGTGCTGCCTGAAAACTTTTCTGCTTTGTCTATATGATTCCCGCTATTTTATTCAGATGATTCTGATACACTTCAACTTTCAATTCCATCACATCTTGCACCAGAACCGGGGCACCGATGGTTGCCGATTCATAAATAGCCATGGGGATGGCCATGGCCTTATAACCGGTCATTGCGTCAACTTCCACAGGGCGAATGCCGTTGACAGCGTCAAAATGCTGCTTCCACTCGATAGCAAGCGTGTCTTGTAGGCCGTAGGGGAAGTGTATTTCTTGCTCTTCGGGTGTGAGGGATTCCATGAATTTGTCGTAGAGGTCATTGAGGGGGTACTCAAGCTCTTGTTTGCAGTTATAAATCCCTTCGCCCCAGAAAGCAGCGCCCTCGGAACCATAGATAACGTTGGAGCGGTCAACCTTGCCCGGTGCCGCACGGCAGACGACCCATGTGCCGATAACGCCGTTTTCGAACTCAAGGATAGCGGTTGTCGTGTCCTCCACGGTTGCTTCAATGGGCTCTTTGAGGGTGGCGGGGTCAATGGTTTTTAATGAGCGGGTTTGGCGGAAGTGGGCATAACGTTTTTCCAACACGGCCTGCTCATAGTCTTCCATGTTTTCGTAGTCTTGGTAACGAATATTGTCGTAGCATGCCATTGCTGCGGTGACCTTGCGGACATCGCCGAGGTTGTATTGAAAAAGGTCGGAATGGTGGACGCCGCCGTCAAAGGTCCAGGC
>CAZMSM010000097.1:0-5623 GCA_964568955.1 uncultured Eubacteriales bacterium
GTGCCGGCGGCAAACTCGGCATTGGAACGGATGGCAAACAAACTTGTGATTTTAATAATGAAACAGGCGTAAAAGTCGGCGAAGCCATTAAAGCGTTCACCGCGAACCCGGCATTTATCACCGGCGATGATGCTGTTTTAACCGGTGGCATGGGCGAGAAAATCTGCGCAGGTGTTTCCGGAACGTGGAACGCGGATACGATTAAAGAGAAGTTAGGTGAAAATTTTGCCGCTACAAAACTGCCGACATTTTCTGTTGGTGGTGTTCAAACCCAAATGGGATCATTCGGCGGTTACAAAATCATCGGTGTTAACAAAGGCACAAAGAGCCCGCTTGACGCGATGGCGCTGGCCCAGTGGTTGACCAACGAGCAAAGCCAGGCAACCCGTTTCGCTAAAAGAGCACTAGGCCCCTCAAACCTTAAAGTAGCGGCAAGTGAAGCGGTTGAAGCGAATGTGGCTTTGGGTGCTCTTGCAGCACAAAATGAGTTTGCCACATCACAAAAAGATGTTCTCGGTTCTTACTGGGGACCGGCGGAAGCCTTTGGAACCGAAATGGAAGCGAGAAACTATGCAAAAACAATCCAACAGCAGCTTGACGACATGGTTGCCCAAATTACCGCCTAGTCTATAAGCTTACTGTAATATGAATTCAGCCGGTCGGGCGGTTATACTGCCCGACCGGCAACCAAAAACCATCAGGCTGTTTGTACCGAGTGTAATCAATAGACAAGCGGGGAGGATTCTTTATGACCGATTATGAGCTGATGGGGTTGAGTCCGGTTAAAAGAGCAGGGTACAAAATTGGGAAAGCAGTCACAGGCTTTCCGAAGCTTTTTAAAAAGAAAATAATAGGGGTTGGCCATGCATTCGTGTCAGCCTTTAAAAGCATTGGCCGTCAAACAAAGGAATTGTTAGATACGTTTATCAAAGGGAATATCGGCAACAAACTTTCCTTCTTTATCATGGGGGCCGGTAACATTTTTAACGGTCAACTCGTAAAGGGTCTTATGTACTTTTCTACCCAAATCGCCTTCATTCTTTACATAACAGGGTTCGGGTGGCAATATGTGAAAGACATCGGGACCCTTGGCACCAATGCCGGCAGCCAAGTGTTTGATCCTGTGGACCAAATATACAGGTATGTGCAACCCGACAATTCCATGAAAATACTCTTGTTCGGCGTGTTTTCCATTATACTTGCCTTGGTTTTTCTCGGCATTTATTTCACCTCCGTCAAAGACGGCTACCGCGCGTATCAAATCAAGGCCTTGGGCAGAAAGCCGCTCGGCTTTATTGAGGAAATAAATGACCTGCTTGACAAAAAGTTTCATAAAACGCTCTTGGCGTTGCCGACTTTAATGGTGTCGGCGTTTACCATCATCCCGATTGTTTTCATGGTATTGATAGCGTTTACAAACTTTGACAAAAGTCATCAGCCACCCGGCAATCTTTTTACATGGGTAGGGATGGTGAATTTTAAAGACCTCATCTGGAACGACCCGATGAAGTCCAACACCTTCATCAACTTATTGGGTTGGACGCTCACCTGGGCTGTTTTGGCAACGTTTTCAAACTATATTCTGGGTATGATTTTAGCATTTATGATTAATAAAAAAGGCATTAAGCTCAAAAAGATGTGGCGAACAATCTTCATCATAACCGCAGCGGTTCCGCAGTTTGTGAGCCTGCTCTTGATGTCACAGCTTTTAACCGACCAAGGCTCCCTCAACACCTTGTTGAAAGAAATGGGGATTATTGAAAAGAGCATCCCCTTTTTAACCGATGCAACCCTTGCCAGAGTGTCGGTTGTGGTCATCAATATATGGGTAGGCATACCCTATACCATGCTGATAACGACAGGCATCCTGATGAACATACCTGAGGATTTATACGAGAGTGCCCGCATTGACGGTGCCGGGCCAATAATCACTTTTACTAAAATTACACTGCCCTATATGCTCTTTGTCACAACACCTTATTTGATTACCCAGTTTGTGGGCAACATCAACAATTTCAATGTTATTTATCTTTTAACAAGGGGCAATCCCTTGAGCACGGACTATTTCCAAGCGGGTAAAACGGACTTGCTCATCACCTGGCTGTATAAGCAAACGGTAAACGAGCAAAACTACAACCTCGCCTCCGCTATCGGTATTATTACCTTCATTCTTGTGGCCTCCATGTCGCTTTTGGTCTATAACTCTTCAAAATCTGCAAAGAGGGAGTCTGATTTTCAGTGATGAAGAAAAATAAGAAACGCATTTCCCTCGCAAATATAGTCATTTATGCTATCCTTTCCGTTATGGGGGTCGTATGGGTATTGCCGATTGTTTGGCTGCTGATATTATCCTTTCGGGGGGACGACACGGGACCCTACCCCATCAATGTGTTCCCAAAAGAGTTTACCTTGGACAATTATACGAAGCTGTTTACGGAAACAACGCTTTTCAACTACCCCCGTTGGTTTTTGAACACATTTATTGTGGCGGTGTTTACCTGCATTATCAGCACGGTTCTGGTTTTAATGATCAGCTACGCGTTTAGCCGTTTGCGTTTTAAAAGCAGAACCAAGTTTTTGAATATCGGCTTAATTTTGGGCATGTTCCCGGGGTTTATGACGATGATTGCCGTGTACAACATACTAAAACTCATCGGGCTTGACCAATCACTCGCAGCACTTGTGCTGGTTTATTCCGCCGCGGCTTGTATGGGGTATTATATCGCCAAAGGGTTTTTTGACACCTTGCCAATTGCTATAGATGAGGCGGCGACGATTGACGGCGCAACAAAAAATCAAATATTTTGGAAGATAACCTTGCCGATGTCAAAGCCCATTGTGGTGTACACGATTTTGATTTCATTCATGGCACCGTGGGTAGACTTTATTTTCGTGAGTGTCATTATGCGTGACAACTATCAAAATTACACCCTTGCCCTGGGGCTCTTCCAAATGCTCACGCGGGAAAATATCTCCGTCTATTTCACAAGGTTTTGTGCGGGTGCCGTCCTTGTGGCAATACCCATAACGCTGTTGTTTATAAAAATGCAAAAGTATTATGTGGAGGGCGTCACGGGTGGTTCTACCAAAGGGTAATTTTAAAACACACAGTGCAGGGAAGAATATATCCCTGCACTTTTTATGTCGATTTTTTAGGTTGGCTTGAATAAGGCTGTCGTTCACTGTTTTGTGGGGGGGTTTATTTGAAACGGATAACCACGCGTTTTCTTTTCATATTTTTCATGTTTGTTATGCTTGTTATGCTTTTGCTATGCGCTTGCAACAAAGACGGTAGCAACACAATTTCCGACGATTACCGCACCTACTACGAAGTGTTTGTTCGCAGTTTTTACGACAGCGACACCGACGGTATCGGGGACTTAAAAGGCGTAATGCAAAAGTTGGATTACCTAAACGACGGCAACTCAAAAAGTAAAAAGAGTTTGAATGTCGGCGGTATTTGGTTGATGCCGGTGATGCCATCGCCAACCTACCACAAATATGATGTTACGGATTATTACGCCATCGACCCGCAATACGGCACCATGCAAGATTTTGAACAGTTGCTGGCAAAATGTAAAGAAAAAGACATCTCGCTTGTTATCGACCTCGTGCTCAATCACACATCGTCCGAGCATGAATGGTTCAAGTCTGCGACCACAAGCATTGGCATACCGCCTTGCGGTCAAACCGTTTGCACGAACGAAAAGCTGTGCCGTGAGCACAACCCGTTTTGCAAATATTACAATTTCGCATCGGAGCCTCAAAACGGTTATGCCCAAGTACCGCTTTACAGTGATTGGTATTATGAATGCCGTTTTTGGACAGGGATGCCGGACCTCAATCTGGATGAACCCCTTGTGCGGGACGAAATTACAAAAATTATGAAGTTTTGGTTGGATAAGGGTGTATCCGGTTTTCGCCTGGACGCAGTCACATCTTTTTTTACCGGCAATAACGAAAAAAACACAGAATTTCTAAAATGGCTTAAAGCCGAAGCGGTGAAGTTGGATAAAGACTGCTATTTCGTCGGCGAAGCCTGGTCGCAGTCTAACATTATCAAAAGTCTTTACGCCAGTGGTGTTGACAGCCTGTTTAACTTTCCCTTTTCACAAGTCGAGGGTTTGTTCATCCCCGCTGTTCGGTCGGAAAACGGTAGCAAGGTAGCCGGGCGCATGATGAACTGGCAGCAAGAGGTCTTGAAAATAAGCCCCGATAGCATTGACGCAGTTTTTTTGAGCAACCACGACAACGGCAGGAGTGCGGGCATGCTCAGCCGCAATACGGATATGGAGAAAATGGCCGCAGCACTATATATACTTGCGCCGGGTAATTCGTTTATTTACTATGGGGAGGAGGTCGGGATGACAGGTTCGGGCAAGGACGAAAACAAGCGCCTGCCCATGCTTTGGTCTACTGTTGATACGGTGGGTATCCCATCCCCACCACCAAATGCCGAACATTTTGAACAGCCCGCGCAAGGCGTTAAGGAACAACTCAGCGATAAAGATTCCCTGCTTCATTACTATATTAAACTCGTTGTCATAAAAAACAAATACCCAGCAATCGCAAGGGGAGTGCTCACCGCTGTTGAAACTGAAAACGACACTGTTGTAGTGTTCACGAGTGAGTATGAGGGCGACGTGGTTACCGTTTTGCACAACCTTTCCGCTCAGGCGATTACGTTAAAACTCGACAAACAAAAGGTGCCATCAAACAAAATAGTCGAACAGTTAAGTGCGAATGGCGATAAGGCAAAGCTGAAAGGGGATACCCTGTCCATGCCGGCGCATTCAACCATAGTTATGGAATAATTCGCATAAAAAACTGTCCCTTTGAAAAACCAAAGAGACAGTAACGCTTGGATAAAGCAGCCTTAATGGAGGATAACCAGTTCGGTTTCCATGTCAAACAGATGAATTCTGTTTTCGTCAAAAGCAATGCGGATGGTATCGCCGGTTCTGGATTTTGTTTTGGAGTCAACACGGGCTGTTAGCTTGGTACCGTGGCAGGTTAAGTTCAGGTACACTTCCGCCCCCATCAGTTCGCTTATTTCCACATAAGCCTCTGCAACGGAACCCTTGTGTTGTTCAATAAAATCGGCATTGTCATCCAAATCTTCCGGTCGTATGCCTATTTTGACCTTTTTCCCATCATATTTCGAAAGGTCTACCTTTGCAAGTTTTGAACCGGGGATATTGATGGTGCACTCGCCAAAGCGAACAGCATAGCCGGAATCGTTTTTAATAACAGTCCCGTCTAACAAGTTCATTTGCGGTGAGCCGATGAAGCTTGCGACAAAAACATTGTCCGGGTAGTCATACAGGTTCTGCGGGGTATCAATCTGCTTGATGAAACCATCTTTCATTACAACAATTCGGTCACCCATGGTCATGGCTTCGGTTTGGTCATGCGTAACGTATACAAAAGTTGTTTCAAGGCGCTTATGCAGTTTGATAATCTCTGCCCTCATTGCGGTGCGAAGCTTGGCATCTAGGTTAGAAAGCGGCTCATCAAGCAGGAAAACCGCAGGGTTACGAACCATTGCACGCCCCAGGGCAACACGTTGACGCTGACCGCCCGAAAGCGCTTTTGGCTTGCGGTCCAACAGCTGCTCAATTTC
>CAZMSM010000098.1:0-5612 GCA_964568955.1 uncultured Eubacteriales bacterium
CGAGCGCATGGCTCAATTTTTATTTTGAATTTACACCAATTATACGGACTTAATCATCATATTACCACAAACCAATTGATAATTCCATAATAATTCACATAATATTTCCTATTTCGGCACAAATGTGTTTAAAGTCCCATCAATCGTACCCAAATCGTTTTACAAACATAAAATTTTGCATTATAATTCAATTGTAGATAAACAACGGGAACATTTTCTAAGAACCGGTGTAAATCCGCCCCGCATTCTACATAGTATATGACTTGGATTTGATAAGATACTTTTAAAGGAGTTGAAAATTATGTTTGACCCTCTGATATTCATGGTTCTTGCATATATCCTGTATCTGATACTCAGCCGGTCCGAGAGAAAAGAGCAAAGGCAATACCGCAAGGATTATGCGATTAAATGTCAGTTGGAAAGAGAGAAGGCACAAAAAGAAAAAGATAAAAAGGACGGTGGAACAAAATGAGTGATGATGACATCGACCTGGAGCAGGAAGACGAAGAGGAGATCGACGATTTTATTATATGGTTGGCGCGGGCTTACGCAGACCGGAATACGGACGGAACCTATGTTTTGAACCCGGTCAAGCTCGGCCAAATGAATGAAGCGGTTAAACTCGCGCAGGAGCTTTGCGTTGACTGGGGAAGTGTTCAGGTAACACCGCTTGACGCAAAAGAGCTGCACGGTTATTTCAGCTTGACGATGCCGATTCTGCATTTGCATGCTGAATCAATGATAATATTCAGGCAGCTGACAGATATGGTTGATGTGATGGCTTTTTATCCGGGCAGTGAGCCTGAGATACTGGTGGAGTTTGTGATAAATGATGTTTATATAAAGGCGGAGGAATAGCGGGGACGACGAGGTTCCACATCTCTGTCCAAATTAGATGTTAGACGTTAGATTCTAGATGTTAGATGAAGGGAACGGCGGGCACGGCACGCCATGCCACTACGGGGAACGAACTCCTTCCGGCACTTCGTGCCACCTCCCTCAAGAGGGAGGCGTGAAAAAGAGGCGCAAAAATGCGCCCCTTAAACAATCCGCAAATGATAATGGTCAACCCCTATCCCAGCGCCACCTGTAAATTCTCCAAATTCCCCTGCATGAGCGACAGAAAAGTTGCCCCGTCGGCGGCTTCCTGCGCGGAGATGTTATCCACCATGATTGCGGCGTTTGTCGGGATTGTCCACACATGCGGCTCATAGGTGTGTTCATGCGTTTCACCCTCGTCGTGGTCGTGTTCCCCATGGTCCAGGTTCATATCAAGCAATACCCCGTTGGAGGCGTTGAGCACAAAAGCCTGTTTTCTTTTTATTGCTTTGAGTTTTTCGGGAACCCAGGGCTCCGTGTAGTCGTTGGTGTAGATGAAAAGGCCGCAGTCGGCGATGACCGATAGCGCGTCGGAGTCCGGCACATAGCTTTTATAGTTCGCGCCGGGTGCCAGCAGAAGCTCGGCGTTCACCTTGTCCCCCGCGATGGCACGGACAAAATCGTATTGCGGAAAAAGCGTGCACACAACCTTGAGCCGATTGTCCTCTTCCTTTTTAGCGCAGTCGGCAAACAGGCCGGCCAAAACGGCAGCGGACAGAAGGATGGAAATGAGTTTTTTGATTTGCATTGGGGCATCTCCTAACAAATACATTTTTTCGGTAGGGGCGAACTGCGTTCGTCCGCGTAATAATTCGTTTGATTCATCGCTGATAACGGACGAACACAGTTCGCCCCTACGAAGCCGCTTTCCCCTTTGTGCGCGGTACACCCTTGCAATTCCAGTCAAAAAAGCCGCGCGGCCCCCAATGTTTGTAAAGAGCGTTGCTTAGAGATTTGCAAATTGCCGTATAAACTCTCTCTCTTTTTCTAACGGTGGGCGGCTTGCGGTTGCCGGTTTTTATCAAGATGCCGTAGAGTCTTTCCCGCGCCGCAAGGGTTGTATCAGGATCAACAACCGTGTTGTCCAGCATCGCTTGAGCCTGAGTTTGCAATCATTCAGGCCATGATCGACACGCGTAAAAACTGCGGAATGACGCAGAAACAACTCGCAGAGAAAACCGGGATTGCTCAGGGTGATATCAGTAAATTGGAGAACGGGAGCGCTAACCCATCTTTGCGAACGCTCCAACGCCTTGCTTCCGGCATGGGTATGAAGCTTAAGGTTGAGATTATTCCCACCGGGCATTAGCAAATATTAGCGGATAGAAAAAGAGCGGGTAACTTATGAAAAGTTATCCGCTCTTTTTCAAGAATCTAACGTCGACATTTCGTATTAGCGTAGGTAGGGACGCACATTGTGCGCCCCCCCATTTGCTCGAAATCTATCTCAGCCGGTTTCTCGCGAATGCGGTGCGCCCTTGCCTACACCCGCCAATCCGAAAAACCTCTGCCGCCCCAATACCTATAAAGCGTGTCGCTTAAAAACTTGCAAACCTTTGTTAAAAGCTCTTCTTTGCTTTTGTCTTCGGGCGCATTGCGTTCACCGATTTTTACCGTGATGGCAAAAAGCCTTTCGCGCGCGGCGGTGTATTCTTCATAAACGACAACGGTGTTGTTGAGCATGGCGTCCGCTTGTTCGATAGCCGCTTGCAGCTCGGCCGCGTCTTGCGGTGTTAGAGCGCTTTGGTCAATGGTTTTTGCTTTGGCTACGTCACCGGTAAAGCCGCGCGCCTCTCGTCCCACGTTAAACTGTGGGAAACGCTCGGGCATGGTATAGACATCTGTAAAATCGTTATTGAGCAGCAGCTCTGTGGCTAATTTGATGATGACATCGTTCCTACCGGTGCCTTCGTGGTGTTGGTTGCGGAAGTAGAAGGTGTGGTCAGGCAATAGGCCGGTGGATGCGTCCACAATGCGGTCGGGGGAAATGTGGTTGTGCTCGAGACATTGTTGCTGTACATAGTCCGCCGCTAGCGGCGTGTCAACCAGGCCGGAGGTGGCACCCATGGAGGTGGAGGCCAGATGAATAACGCCGTCCGAGTTGCACTCGTCCCAGGAGCCGGCAATCGCATAGAGGGATTGGTTGTAGTCGCAGATGTCAAAAACACTGACACCGTTTTCAATCAGTTTCAAGATGTTTGCATGGGCGTTTTGTTGCGCCCGGTAATACAAATCGGTTTGACGCCTAATTTCCGCATGCTCGGGGCCGGACAGCAAGTTTCCCGCCGCTTCGGCGTAATAGGCTTGTGGGACTAAGCTCCACATCACGGTGCAGTTGACAAGTACGGTGTCCATGAGGGAGTTAACGGCCTTATCCAACACAGCGTGCAGGACATCTTTGGGTAGTAAGCGCAGCAGAATATTGATCAGGTAGCCAAGGTAACCGTCCATGAAGGACGGGAGAAGGTCTCTGTACAACATTTCGTCTTCCAGGCTCAAGTTGTTTGCGTAAACATCACCGATAATGTTGCTGCCGTCGAGTGCCGGGACGATGAAAAGCACCCGATTGAGGTCCTCATAAATATCCGGATAAAATTCAAAAAGTGAGTTGGCAATGGTGCCGCCCAAACTGACCGGTACAAGGTTGACTTTGTCATGCCCCGTTTCCAGCTTCACTTGCTGAATATAGGCGTAAAGTTCCTCCGTAATGGACAGGTTATTGCCGAAGGAATCGTAAGCGAAGTAGTAGAGATGGTCTTCACCCGCCACTTGTGCGTAATAATTCAAGCTCATACTGCTGTAGATAAAAGATTTTTCTTTCTCCGTACAGCGGGCAACGCTGTAGGGGTAGCGTACCAGTTCCGTGTTGCTTGTCTTACCGCCGTCGGGTCCATTGGCACTCCCTGCGAAGACCTCGGCCGCAAGCTTCGCACCGGTGTCGGACAGACCGCAGTCCCGCTGTGTGAGCAGGGTGGCAATGAGGGGGGCCGCCAGTGAGCCGATAAGTGCGTCTGTATCGACCGTTGGGGGCCAGGCGGTGATTTCTTTACCGTTTTTGTCAAGCATTCTGTTGTCATTTTCATCCAGCGCATACAGCTCGGACTGCCCGATACCATGTATAACGATGGACGGTGCGTGGGGACAGTTGCCGCCACAGTGTGTGAGCACATCGCTGTTTTGAGTGTGTACAGGATTGCCCTCAGTTTCGCCCGCATGGTCGTTTAGCAGAATTGCGGCGGCCCGGTCAAACGTTTTAACGGTGCTGACAACATCGGTCTGCGTTTTGCTTATCGCCGCAGTAACGGCTGTGCTTGCGGGTTGCGTGGCAAACCCAACCCCAATGACAGAAAACATCAAGGTGCAAGCAAGCAGTGTGGAAGTTAGTCTCATAAATCCTTTTTTCATTATTACATTCTCCGTTTCGTCCAAAAATCATATGGCCAATACCGATGCTTTGGGTTTGCGTGTTTAAAGCTAGGTTGCTAATCGCCTAGAACTTATAATTATTGTAATTCATCTGTGTTGCCAGTGTCAATCGAAAAAAGCGAAAAACACCGCCCCGAACGGTATCAATCCGTTCGGGGCGGTAAAAATCATATGGATTTGTTCGTTTTGCTATTGCTGATTATTTCGCCAAAGTGTGCTATGCACCAACACTTGGCCATGGGTCCGAAAAGCCTCTTGCACCCCAATACTTGTAAAGTGCATCGCTGAGCAGTTTGCATATTGGCGTGGCGATCTTGCCTAGGATGTCTTCTTTCGGGGCTTCTTTTTCGCCGATTTTAATTAAGATGTTGTCCAACCTTGTTTGGGCATCGGTGAACTCCGAATAAACGACCACTGTCGTTGCGAGCATGGCTTCGCATTGCTCAATGGCTGCTTGTAGCTCGGCTGCGTCTTGTGCGCTCAGGGCACTTTGGTCAATAAGTTTTACCTTGGGTAACAAATCGTTTCGCAGATTTCTTCCTTCACGCCCCACATTGAACTGGGGGAAACGCTCGGGCATGGACCAAACATCGACCAGTTCGTCATACAGCATAATCTCGGCGGCGAGGCGCATAATCACATCGTTGCGGCCGGTACCCTCATGGTCTTGGTTGTAAAAATAGAAAGTAGTTTCCGGGAACGCGCCGGTGGAAGCGTCTACAATACCGTCGGGGGAAATATGGTTGTGGCCCGGAACCGTGCAGTGGGTGTTTTGCTGCACATAACCGTCCGGTAGCGGTGTGTTGATCATGCCGCTTGTAGAGCCCATGGAGGAGGAATTCAAGTGAATAAGCCCGTCGCCGTTGTGCGTTTCGGACGAAGGCACAAAGGAATAGAGGGGGAAGTTATAGTCAACAACGTCAAACACTTGAACGCCGTCGGCTTCAAAAGCCTTTAGGTTCGTTATGGCGTTGGTTTGTGCGCGGTGGTAAATATCCATTTGTCTGCGGATTTCGGCGCGTTCCGGTGTGGACAGGTATTGCTGTGCAAGCGCGGGGTAATCCTCACTTGGTACAAGGCCGAAAATCATCGTACAGTTTAGAATCATAACCTCTTTTAGTTGGTCAATAATCTTGTCCAGTAAATCAAGAATGATTTGTTTGGGGATAATTCTCAATACAATATTGACCAAATATGCGGTATAGGTGTCGCCCATGAGGGACGGTAACAAGGTTTTGTAAAGGGACTCGTCCTTTGTGTTTAAGGTACCGTTGTACAAATCGCCGACAAGGCGGGACCCATCCAAA
>CAZMSM010000099.1:0-5563 GCA_964568955.1 uncultured Eubacteriales bacterium
GGCTCCCTTGGGAACCCGCCAAGTTGGTGCGAGAGACGGGACTTGAACCCGTACGTGATTAACACACGCCCCTCAAACGTGCGCGTCTGCCGATTCCGCCACTCTCGCATGACAACGCTCACAATTATAACAAAGTACATTTTTTGTGTCAAGTGCTTTAACAAATATATTTGGGTTGGCATAAAGTCTTTTTTGACACCCGTGCGGATTTTAAGGTTTTTTATGTATTTTCTCTCTTTTTCTTTTGCACTGTGCGATAAATTAAGTATATCACCGCGATGCCCAGGAATAAGCTAAGTCCGATAATTGTTTTTGTGCTACTGCTTAAGCCGGTTGTTGAATCGGTCGTACCGTTTGCCACTTCGGTGTTCTCTTCCGATACCGCTTTACCCTCATACGTCTTTACTTCGTCCCAAAGACTGCTCATTAATTTTAGTGTTGCTTGAGGAAGGTTGCTGAAAATTTCAGTTTTAAGTTTTGATGCGTCATCGGGGTAGATAATTTCGTTGTCCTTAAGTGAATAATCTTCATTGGCAAGCACTGCTGTGTTGGGGCTTGCATAATAGATATATTCCGCGTTGGCAAGGGCAATTTCAGGGCTTTGCATAAAATTGATATACAACTCTGCCGCTGCCTTATTCTGTGCGTTTGTCGGGATGCACATCGCATCCACAAAGGCGTTGACACCTTCGCTCGGGTAAACAAATGCTAAGTCGGGATTGTTTTCTTGCATCGTTAAAAAGTCGCCCGCATAATATGGTGCAAGTGCCGCTTCACCGGACTCCATTTTGTTAAAAACCTCATCGTTTACATAAGCTGGCACAACTGCTTTTTGTTGCTTGAGCTTTTCTGCACCGGCTTTCCAATCAGCTTCATCTGTTGTGTTGTAACTGATCCCCAAAATGCTGTGGGCTATTGCAAAAGCATCACGCGGATTGTTGATCATCAGAATTTCTTTATTATATTGGTTGTCCCAAAGGGCAGACCAACCGGTCGGCGCTTGAGTAACCTTTTTCGTGTTGTAAATGAGCCCTATCATGCCGACACTGTAAGGCACGGAATACTCGTCTTGCGGGTCATAAGGCAGACCTTTGTACTTTGCGTCGATATATTTATAGTTTGGAATATTAGCAAAATCAAGCTTTTGGAGCATTTTTTCGGATATCATTCTTTCAATCATGTAGTCCGAAGGAAGCAACACATCATAATTGACGCCGCCCCCCTTGATTTTTGAATACATCACCTCGTTGTTTTCAAAGGTGTCGTAGACCACTTTTATCCCATAACGGTCTTCAAATTCCTTGTTAACACTCAGCGAATCGTCGGAACCGTCCGAAATATACTCTCCCCAATTATAAACATAGAGCGTGGTCCCTTTTAAAGACTCCACATCGGTTTGTGCCCAAACCAAAAGAATCGGCATGGTAACCACACACAGGGCAATCATTAATGATAGTATTTTTTTCATGTTAAGCATCTCCTATTGTATATTTTTTATTTTTCTTGTTTTCGCCCCTGGACTGGGCAACATTGGTAAGGATGAGAAGAATAAGTATGCTCACAAAAATCAATGTAGAAAGCGCATACATATCCGGTTTAACTCTTTTTTTCGTCATTGAAAAAATGGCAATTGGCAAGGTCTGAAACCCAGGGCCGGATGTAAAATAGCTGATTATAAAATCATCAAGTGACAATGTAAACGCCATGATCATACCGGTGACGATGCCGGGGGTTATGGAAGGTAGCACAGACTTAAAGAATGCTCTGAGCGGTGTACAGCCGAGGTCCTGGGCAGCTTCGGCAAGATGAGGGTCGGTTTGCCGAAGTTTTGGTAATACGGAAAGGATAACATAAGGCAAATTGAAGGTAACATGTGCTATGAGTATGGTTTCAAACCCGAGTATCCCCTGCCTACCTATCAGCCTACCCATAAATACAAATAAGAGCATCATGGAAACACCTGTTACGATCTCCGGGTTCATCATAGGAATGTTGGTGACACCCATCACACTTGATTTTAGCCAGCTTTTCTTCCATTTGTCGATACCAACTGCCGCCGCGGTACCGATAACCGTTGCAATTAACGCCGAGGCTACCGCAAGAATTACAGTGTTGTAAAGTGCTTGCATAATATTTTTGTTACTAAACAGCTCTGCGTACCAACGCAAGGAAAAGCCGGCCATAAGCCCCGTGCTGTTTGAACTGTTAAAAGAAAACACAATCATTACAACAATTGGCGCGTAAAGAAAGAGGAAAATAAAAAAGGTGTAAACCTTCGAAGGGATTTTCATATAACCATTCCCTCCTCGTCGGAGGTAAACTTAGTCAAAAACGCCATGCACATCAGAATAAGCACCATAAGCACAAGCGATATAGACGCACCTAAGTTATAATTGTAGGATTGTTGAAACTGCCGCTCAATAACATCACCGATTAAATCAAAGGAACCGCCGCCAAGCTTTTGAGAAATATAGAATGTGCTGACGGATGGCACAAACACCATGGTAAGCCCGGAAGCGATGCCCGGCATGCTCAGCGGTAAAATCACTTTACGCACAACATCCAAACGATTGCCGCCCAAATCCTGCGCCGCTTCAATCACACTTCTATCGAGTTTGGCCATTACCGAATACAGCGGTAAAATCATAAATGGCAAAAAGTTATAGACCATGCCGAGTATGACCGCACCCGGTGTATTAATCATACGAAAGGAGCCAATGCCGATTTTATTTAAGAAAGTGTTAATGATCCCCGTGTCCTGCAAAATAGCCATCCAAGAATAAGTACGAATCAAAAAATTCATCCACATGGGCAGCATCACAAGTGCAACCAATGTTCGCTGTGTGTTTGAAGAGGATTGGGCAATGATGTAAGCAATCGGATAGGCCAAAACAAGGCAAATAATCGTGGCCAAAATACCAAACCAAATAGAACGCAGAAAAGTGTCGGTATATTTGCCGAGTTCCGTTATGTTTTCAAAGGTGAATACGCCGGCACTGTTTGTAAAGGAATAATACACAACAAAAAACATCGGTGCAATGACGAATAGAGCTGACCACAGAAGGTAGGGTGATGCGACGAGTCTGTTGCCCAAAGAGGTCTTTTTATTCACGACTCCACCTCCTCGTTGACATCGGAAAGCTCATCAAACTCCTCACTGAAAGAGCTGTAATCACCGAACACGCCGGAATAAACCGACTTCCTCATGATGTGTATATCATTCGGTGTGATGATTAGTCCGATTTCCGTGTCAACTTCCTGGTATTTGGTGGATTGAATCATCCATTTGTAGTTGTTGACATCCACTATAATTTCAAAATGCACGCCTTTGAAGGTAATAGAAGTCACGGTACCCCTGAGCATTCCTTGTTCGGCGGGAACCACTTCCACATCTTCGGGGCGAACCACAACGTCAACAAGCTCATCTTTTGAAAACCCGGAATCAAGGCATTTGAAGCGGTGACCGAAGAATTCCACAAAAAGGTCTCTGCGCATAATACCATCTAAGATATTACTCTCCCCGATAAAATCGGCAACAAACGCGTTCTTCGGCTCGTTATAAATATCCTGCGGGGTGCCGATTTGCTGAATAACACCGTTATCCATCACCACAATTGTGTCGGACATTGACAGCGCTTCTTCTTGGTCGTGTGTTACATAGATAAAGGTTATGCCAAGGCGCTCCTGAATGCTTTTTAACTCCGCCTGCATGTCCTTTCGCAGTTTCAAGTCAAGCGCACCAAGCGGTTCATCTAGCAATAAAACTTTGGGTTCGTTCGCCAAGGCACGTGCAATGGCAACGCGCTGCTGCTGCCCGCCGGAAAGTGAATTGATGTTACGCTTTTCGAACCCATTCAAATTAACCAAAGCCAGCATATCGTTAACTTTTGTTTTTATCTCTTTTTCGGCCACTTTTTTGACTCGTAAGCCGAAAGCAACATTTTCATACACATCCAAATGTGGGAAAAGAGCATAACGCTGAAAAATGGTGTTGACATGCCTCTTATGAGGCGGAACGCCATTCATGTTTTTACCTTCAAATATTACTTCACCGCTGTCCGGTTCCAGGAAACCGGCAATGATCCTTAATGTCGTCGTTTTGCCGCAACCGGAAGGGCCAAGCAATGTTATAAACTCTTTGTCCCGGATATACAGATTCATGTTTTGAAGAATCTGTTCTTCGCCAAACTTCAGCGAAATGTTTTTGAGATCAATTATAATTTTTTCTTCCAATTATGCAACCCCTTTCAAACCTACCATTTAGTAGATACAAATATAAATAGATTGCTCCTAAATGTCAATACATTGTTTGCAAACATTTGTGTAAAACTCCGCCAAATCGCAAGCCGGCTTATAGTGCCTCGTGCGTTTTTGTTTTGCCCCGTCTGCCTGTATTGCTCGCTGTGCGGGCAGTTTTAAAACATTAAAAAAATATTTTTCATAAACCGAAGTGTTTCACTTGCAAAAAACCGATATATATGGTATTCTTTTGTCCGTTATCCGGGTGTGGCGCAGTTGGTAGCGCGCTTGACTGGGGGTCAAGAGGCCGCAGGTTCAAGTCCTGTTACTCGGACCATGTCGGGTGTTTATTACATAAGTAGTAAACACTCGATATTTTTTACTAAAAACCAACTGTTTAAAACAACACCCTTATCGCTAACTGTTATTATACCATAAGACAAAGACAAAATACAGAGGAAATCGCCACTTTTTGTGTTTATAATGATTGTAATCCGGGTTCTTGTTTGATATACTGATTTTGGAAATGGTTGATCAATAAAGAATGTTTTACCGGAGAATGGAGGCAAACAATGTACACAATGCTAGCGAAGCGCCAGCTGGATGCGCTGCATAAACTGGGCAGCACCCTTCTCTCTCTTCCAAAATTAATACGCAGCGGAAGTATCGTCAAACTTGTTACGGCACTTATTATTTTTGCGCAGCTGTGCGGTGCTTTGTTTTTTGATACGCCTATACACCCGGCCGGAAACAGGCTCGACACAAGCAAATTCGCCCTGACTTGGTCGGACGAATTTAATGACGAAACCTTTAACAAAACCTATTGGTCAGGGCACTACTGCTGGGGCGATGACGGAACATGGCCACGCGACACCGTTTTTTGGAACAGAGGACAGGTAAGTTTTCGTGACGGCAATCTGGTTATGCGCGCATCATACCTTGAAAACGGCCCTGTCGGCCCGGAGGGTCCCTATGGACCGGCCTATTACTCTTATGGTATGGATACCAACCCGTGGACAGATGGGCCAACCAAGCCCGGTTTTGAGCAGCTTTACGGCTATTTTGAAATGCGATGCATTTTACCCAAAGGGCCCGGATTAAACCCTGCATTCTGGCTCTTGAGTGACGGGATGTTTGACACCGACCCGGAAGGTGGGCTGACAGACGGTGGGGTCACCGGTGCGGAAATCGATGTTTTTGAAACAAAATATGATTTTGGCAAACTCGGAACTTTTAAAAATTCCGTTTACCACACCATTCATGTTGACAGTTATGATGAATACCACCGTTCAGAGATGCAGGGCCATTTTTATGCAAACAATCC
>CAZMSM010000100.1:0-5550 GCA_964568955.1 uncultured Eubacteriales bacterium
TTTTATCCTGTTCGGCAAGCGCCAGCCTCTCATTCAGCGCTTTTTCAAAAGCGTCATTGCGAACTTGACTCAGGATATCAGCGTAACCGGCTTCATCAAGAGTGAATGTCTTTCCGCAATGCGGACACTTAATTTCATGCATAACTTTAACTCCTCAACTTTCTTATTAATCTCTTTTGTTTTTATATTTAATACATCGGCAAAGTTTCTAACGAAACAAACGCCTGTTATTTATATCCATATTTTAACATACTAATGTGTTAGAATGTGCCAATCATTTCCCGCCATCCCTCATAAATCAAAACCATAGCAAAAGTATCCAGCTCGCAATACTTCAGCAGCGCTGCTATTATTTCTCCTCGTTCATAATCACTCATTTCTTCAAACTGCAACTTCCCATATGCTGTAAGAGCCGCACCACCATCGTGCAGTTCGTCCGAATTGCTGAAAAGTTTGCCCGAGTCAAGTATTGCCCGCTCTTCTTCCGTCAGTGTTTCAAGGTCTTTAAACATGGTTGGCAAAAGTTGATACGGGTCCTTAACGGTGCCGTCTTCCTGATACTCAATCCAAATCTTCTCTTTATAGTTTTTACTTCTGATTCCGTCTTTTGCGCCGTAAACCGGTGCGGCGTATTTTTTTTGCAGGTATTTTGAGCTGTTGAGGATGGCTGGCAAAACCTGTTTTATTGAGTTTGAGCCGCTGGTTGCCGGATCAAAATAGAAACGCTTGACAAGTTCACATAGGTCAATCATATCGCGCGCGCCTACTCTGGTTCGTTTGTTTTTGGGTCCCAAATGCGTTATCGATTCAATAAACTCTTGCAGTTCCGCGCAGTCTGGCACTATTGCCTTATCTTTTTCAAGTTGCCGATATATCGCATTCAGTATGGTGTTCTCATGTGGTGCATAGCGAAAAACACTCCCGCTGTCTTTATCCAGTTCTTCTTTCAGTTTTCTGACAAACTCATAATTCGGGAAGAAACCGGGTGTTGCGTTGATATATTCCCCGTGATGATCGATGCGGCCGTCTTCATAGACAACATGATGGGAAAACTGAAATGCAATATCTTCATACGGTCTTCGCCCTTTGTTAAACGGTATTGCCGCCCTTGATGTTTCAAAGTCGATGAAATGAAGGGGATAAATCCATTTGCTCATTTCAAAAGCCAGGCTTTCACTGTCCAGCCAGTAAGTATTGTCGTTTTCCTTCACTTTCTGTATTTGCAAAAGTTGCCTTTCACTACTCGAAATGCCCGGGCTACCGTTACCTTTTAATTTGATAACATCTTCCGGAACATCTGCCATTTTTATGATACCCTCGTCGATCAAGCCCTGTTTTCCTCTGAAGTTCCAAATGTCAAAAATTGTAGGTTCAAGGAAATCGGCATCTGTCCAGTGAAGTTGCTCTTTCCAGCATGCCTCTAATCCGCTTTTCATACCGTCCTTTTTCTCGTTTTCCGAAGCACAGAATTCGCAGCTACCGCAGCCCGGAAACAGAGGTGTCTTCACCTTTTCGTCCCGCGCGTAAATATCTGAGTAATAACCGGCAAGTCCTTCAAAACTGTAAGTGTTTCCATCGACCTCATAATCAGCTTCGTAAATCATATCGCAGTACTTGTCGACACAAACCTTACCTAGAATTTGAACAGACAAATCCTTATCATTGACAGGCGGAGAAATAATAACCTCTTTTCTCCCTTTTTCATTTGTTATCACCTTAAACTTTTGATTCAACCCGTTTGTTGGGCATACACTGTCCTTATCCGCCATCATTAAATAGGCGTTGACGATGCAGTCAGGCAGCGCGTTGCTTATCACATATTTTTGAAACGCAACATCTTCAAGGTACGGGCGCCAACCGGAGGCTATCTCGCCCCTGGCACCTACAAAAACATCCGTGTTGCTTGAATTGTAAGATTTTGCTTTTACTTCAATCAGTTCGATACGGTTGTTTTCCTTAACAAGGATGTCGACGTGGCAAAAAAGATTTTTATAGCTGACAGCCGCTTCAAAAACAACAACGCTTTCGCGTTCTAGCAAATCATTTGTTTGGCGCAAAGCTTCTTGTGCTTCGCGCGTTGATATCTCATACCCGCCGGGGTAATAGCATTTGGCAAGTTCTCCAACTTGAAACCCGCCTTCCGCAAGCGCGGCAAGAAAAGAATCTTCAAGATTCTGGTCAGCATATTCATCTTTTTTAGCGGTATAGAAAAGTTTAGTTGTGCATTCTCGGGCCAACTTAAAGCGGGATTTTGTTAAATATCTTGTTTTCATTTGTACTTCTCCCCCATCTCTCGAACCGCCATTTTCACTCGTTCCCTTAACTCCACCGGCTCCAGCACCTCCACATGCGGTCCATATTGCAGCAGCCAACAGAACATTGCTTCCTCATTGACGCGAACAGTGACAAGACATGTCTCGTGTGACTGGCTGCCAAAACGGACATTTTTGCCAAACCAGTCGATAATATCGTTAATCAAGTATTTTTTTGCCATAAACTTTACGGTAACGCTCTTACCTGCGAACATATAGATACTTTCCGCCATGTGCTTGGGTAAGTCAAGCCCGTTTTCCAACCCCTCCACCTCTTTCATCGGCTTGACGGGGGTTGTTAAAAGCTCGATGTCCGTAATCAGGTCTAAGCGGTAGTTGGACACTTTTTTGTATTTGTCATAATTGCAAATCAGATAGTAACGGCCATTGGCCGCCACTATCTGATAAGGGTTGATAATGTATCTTCTTATTTCGCCGGCATCGTTGCGGCGGGGGTGGAGTTTTTTGTCGGTACCGAAGGAATTGTATAAAAAAGCAACCTGTCTGTCACTGCTGATGGCTTCGTCCAAAATCTCAATGGTGTAAAAAAGCTGCTTGTTTTCCGGCAGGGTCTCCGGCAGGTTGCGGATATGCTTGACGCGCGTTTCGAAATAATCGCTCGAAAGTCGCTTGAGTTTTTCGACCAGCGTTTGGCACTGGTTATAAGGGATATGTTTGGAGAACAGCAGGCCGTCAATCAACAGGCGCAGCTCGCTGTCGTCAAAATCATGGATAAAGTACCAGCCATTGTCATACTCCAAGTTATAACCGAAGGCTTTGAGTTCCGTGATGTTGCGGCTGACAGCCTTGCGCTCGCACTTCATGACATAGTCATTTTCCAAAATATTAACAATGTCTTTAATCAGCAGCCGGTGGTTTACGTCCGTGCGGCTTTTTAGAATTTCGAGGATATTGACAACGAGCATCTTTTTCGATCCGGGCGCATTTGTGTTCATCGCGGGCCCTCCTAAAGACTGATTTTGCCTATTGCGAATATTTTACTTCACTTCCGCTATTTCGTCAACCGTATCATTCTAAAACCCTATTCCTACTTTAGCGGTTTTTAGATGCTCCTGTATTTCAAAATCTGCTGCGGTCAGGGTGCGGATGTCGTCCGGTGTGACTGCGTCCGGGTCCATTGCGACTAGCCTGCTTGCTTGTTTCATCCTTGCTTTTTCGAGCATGTTGCGCACAAAGCGGCCGTTGCCGTAATCTTGGGTTTGCGATGCTTTAGCAAGGATCGCTTGTATTACCGCCTCTGCCCCCGGTTCAAGGGTGAGTTTTTGATTTTTGACCATTAGGTGCATGATGCCCATCAGCTCGTCTTGTGTGTAATCGGGGAAGTGAACATGAAAGGCGATGCGGCTGCGCAAGCCGGGATTTTTTTCTAAAAACCCTTCCATCTTATCCGGGTAGCCGGCAAAAATGACGATGGTGTCGTCGCGGGCATTCTCCATCTCCTGCACAATGGTATTGATGGCTTCGTCACCGTACATACCGTCCTTTTCGTCAACAAGGGCGTATGCTTCGTCAATAAACAGCACGGAGCCTATCGCCATTGCAAACTTTGCTTTGACAATCTGCGCCGTCCAACCCACATATTTGCCGACCAAGTCTGCACGACCGACCTCAATCAAATCACCCACGGCGAGCAAATCATTGTCCTTCATAACCTGCGCGATCAGCCTTGCGACACTTGTTTTGGCCGTGCCGGGGTTACCGGTAAAAATCATGTGCATGGCGGGTTTTTCGCACGGCATGCCTTTTTCCTTAAACAGTTTTTGCGCCTTGTAATAGTCTAGCGCCTGCTCCAACACTTCTTTTGCCGCGGTGAGGCCTACCATCTCCTGCAAATCCTTGTAGGCGCTGCCCTTGGGAACAGCAATCTTTTTTTCTGCGCTTTCAATCACCGCATACTGGGGGTAAAGGTCGGTGCGCAAATATTTATCATACCACTTGTCAAATATTTTATTCAAATCTGCGGCCAGGTAGCCTTTTTCCGCTTTTGGTAAGGCCTTCACCAAGGATGCGGTGCTTTTCACACCTTTTTCCTTGGCCAGTTTTTTCAGGTACATCTTCGCCTTGTCCGCGAAAACGGTTTCTTCCGACAACTCCACAAAGGTCACTTTTTCCAAATATTCATAAATTTTTATTTTAAGTTTTTCGCTCCCCCGTTTAAAGCACAGTATGCTCAGCACGGTTTTGCGATATTCTTTGATAATGTCACAGGCAAATCGGATTTTCTCGGTGGAAAAGTCCGCGAACTCCGAGTCCGCTTCGTCTATATCAAAATCCAAAATAATCACGCCGCCTTCGGCAAGGGCATATTTTTTACGCATGGATACGATGTCCCGGCGATTGTCGCCGCTGACGGAATAATAGCCAACGCGGCGGCTAAGCAGACGCCCCGCATCTAGCAGTGAGCCGGCTAAAATCTCTGTCATTTTTGTTTTAATCGTTTCATCGTTTGAGGTAATCATGTAATGAACCGGGTGGGCAGTGAAGCGCGTCGGCCCCCTGCCCGCAAAAATGCGTTTGAGTTCCGGCACCATGCTCCGGGTACAAAGCAGGGAGTTTGTGAGTTTGATCGCTTTGGTTTTGCCAAAGCTTTCTTCTATTATTTTTTCCCTGTAGCTGGAATCGGAGCCGAGCATCCGTCTTTCATCTTCATACACTTCGTAAATTTCTGCCCCGTCACCTAAAAACCCCATTCTTTCGGCAAAACGCAGGGCTTCCATAAAGGGCTTTTGGGCAATTTCTTCGGCACTGACAGGCTCCGCCGTGAGTTCAAGCTGTTCTAAAAAAAGCACGCACTCGTCAACAAGGCCACGGTCAACAAAAAACGTCGCCTGGGCACAAGCTAAAACAACAAAATTATCTTTTTTAACTTGTGTCAGATAAAAATTTGCGCTACCCTTGTAAGCGGCACTGAACTCCTCAGCCTGCGTAGCGACAACATTCATAAAGCCTTTCAATTCTTTGTTATCCTCAAAATCGTAATTTTTCAGCGTTTTGCAAATGATTTTAAAATACAGCATTCCCCAATCCCCTTTCCACATTCGGCAATCTTTTTCGGTGCAAAGACATTATCTCACAAACCCTGTCCCGTTTTTGTCGCACACCAAATGCTATGATTGCAAAAGAAAAGCGGCTCGGGCAAAACGCCTAAGCCGCTCTTTTATATGCTGTTTGATCGAAAACCTAAGGCGTTCCTAGCGTTTTGTCTTGCGATCAAATT
>CAZMSM010000101.1:0-5508 GCA_964568955.1 uncultured Eubacteriales bacterium
TGGAAGCAACATCTTTAATATCCTCTTAGTACTTGGTACGTCATCTGTCATTCATCCGATACCTTTGTCTAAAGGTATTCAGTGGGATTTTATTCTTGGTTTCGGCGCTGCCGCGCTCATGGTTTTATTGTCTGTTCGTAAAAACCAACTCAAAAGACCTGTCGGAATCATCCTTTTACTCTATTATCTCGGCTACATTTTATTGAAAATTCTTACCAATTAAAACGGTTAAATGCAGCTGAACCCGGCGCAAGGGTAAGGCTATAAAAGCAAGGAGACCAGCTATGAATATTACAATCAGAAAAGCTCAAAATTCGGACAGTAAAGGTGTTTTGCGTTTACTCGAGCAAATCGCCGAACTTCATCACCAAGGCAGACCGGACATCTTTAAAAGCAATACAAAAAAATACACCGAAGATGAGTTTTCAGAAATCTTGAAAGATAAAGATAAACCGATTTTTGTGGCAGTTGATGAGGACGAAAACGTTTTTGGTTATGTGTTCTGTATGGTTACAAGCTATAAAGACCATGCGGTTTTTAATGATTATTGCTCACTTTATATCGACGACTTTTGCGTTGACGAGGGGGCGCGTGGGCAAAACATAGGCAAAAAGCTTTTTGAAGCTATAAAAACCTATGCGAAGGAAATGGGCGTTTATAACATAGACTTAAATGTTTGGGAATTTAATCAAGGTGCCATTAAGTTTTATGAAAAATGCGGGTTTGCAACGCAGAGGCGTACCATGGAGATGGTTTTGTAAATTCATTTTCACAGCTTCACAAAATATTTACAAAGTCCCTATTGCATTATTTGATGGTTGCTTGTATTATAGTTAAGCACTTAATAATTCAGGGGTTACCTAATAAGGAGAAACATCACATGGATACGGATTTGAGGGACCGGTTGGTCCAAACGATGCTCCGGTTCAAGAAGTTGGGGATGATTTTCCCCCCGGGGCTGGATATTCGCATGGGCGAGCTGATGGTCATGAAGTCAATTATAGACGCTAAGCCGGGCGATGGAAAAAACGTTTTCGTTTCCGATCTTCACGGCCATCATTTTATGACCAAGCCGGCGATTTCACAAATACTCAACGGTCTTGAAAAAAAAGGCTATGTCCATCGTAAGATTGACAAAGAGGACAGGCGCAAAATAGCGGTTACACTGACACCAAAGGGGCAAGACATTCTTACGCAGACCAAGGCCTATACCGACGATATGATCGGTACGGTTATCGACCGCTTTGGGGAGGATAACACACGGCAGCTTATCGAGCTTTTTATTGGCCTGACAGATGTTTCGGAACAAGTGAAACAGGAGTTTTTAAATTCAGACAACAAAGACAAAGGAGATAACGCTATTGATTAAACTTGCCAAATATTTAAAACCCTTTATTTTCGGCTTGACGATGGCGATACTGCTGTTGTTTGTGCAGGCTACTTGCGACCTGAGCCTGCCAAACTACATGTCGGATATCGTCAATACCGGCATCCAAAACAGTGGTATTAAACACGCCGCACCGGAGGCTGTGAGCCAAAACGGAATAAAACTGATAAAAGCTTTTATGACCGAGGATGAGAAAATTCTGGTGGATGACGCCTATTTTTCGGCTTCCGTTTCGGATAAAAACGAAAAGAACAAAACATACGGCAGTATTTACCCCGGTGCGGTTGATACGCTCTTTATTAAAAATGAGCTTGACCAAGACACGGCAACCGAGCTTGACCAAGCCTTTGGCACATCCACCTGGGCACTGATTAATATAATGCAAAGCATGCAGCAAGACAGGCCCGCTTCCGAAGAGGTGTCAGCCGGTATCGGTAGCGTCGACATCAAACAAGTGTATCAACTCTTGCCGATGCTGCAAAATTTGCCGCAAGACAAAGTCACCGAGGCCCGCAACAAAGCACTTCAAAACGACGAAATGTTGCTCACACAGGGCGGCACGATGTTGGCCAAGCTTTTTTATACCGAGCTTGGGGCGGACACGGGTGCCATAGCTACCTCTTATATTCTTGCTGTGGGGCTCAAAATGCTGGCCATCGCCCTGCTGGGCGGCGTTGCGACGGTACTGGTCAGCTTTATTTCATCCAAAATCGCCGCCGGAACCGCACGTAATTTGCGCCGGGATGTTTTTAACAAAATCGAAAGTTTTTCAAACAACGAGTTCGACAAGTTCTCGACCGCTTCGCTGATAACCCGTTGTACAAACGACATCACACAAATCCAGATGCTACTCATGATGGGTATCCGCATGGTGTGCTATGCGCCGATTATGGCCATTGGCGGCACAGTGATGGCGCTGAGAAAGTCCGTCTCCATGAGCTGGATTATCGCGGCAGCCTGTACCCTGCTTATCGGCATCATTCTGGTCATTATGAGTATCGCCATGCCAAAGTTCAAAATTATTCAAAAACTTATAGACAAACTCAACCTTGTCTCCAGGGAAAATTTAAGCGGGCTGATGGTTATCCGCGCCTTTGGCACGCGGGCACATGAGAAAAACCGCTTTGAATCAGCCAACCGAAATCTAACGGATACCAACCTTTTCGTCACCCGCGTCATGGTGTTTTTGATGCCCGCAATGATGCTGATTATGAACGGTGTTACCCTGATTATTATTTGGGTCGGCTCCCATCAAATAGCGGAGTCCGCCATGCAGGTGGGTGATATGATGGCTTTTATGCAGTACGCTATTCAAATCATCTTTTCCTTCCTGATGATATCAATGATGTTTGTTTTTATCCCCAGAGCCGCCGTTTCGGCCGAGCGCATAGCGGAGGTGCTTGAAACGCCGGAATCCATTGTTGACCCGGAAAATCCGAAAGCCTTTAATAGGGATAAAAAGGGTGTCGTGGAGTTCCGCAATGTCTGCTTCCGCTATGAAGGTGCGGAGGAAGACGCTTTGAACAACATTACCTTTACCGCAAACCCCGGCCAAACAACCGCAATCATCGGCCCCACCGGCTCGGGCAAATCTACCATTGCGAACCTGATCCTTCGTTTTTACGATGCCTGCAAGGGGCAAGTAGTGGTTGACGGCGTCGATGTGCGGGAGGTCACCCAAAAAGACTTGCGTGCCATCATCGGCTATGTGCCGCAAAAAGGGATTTTGCTCTCCGGCACCATTGCCTCCAACATACGCTACGGCAACCAAGACGCAACGGACAGTGAGGTAGAAACCGCCGCACGCGTAGCCCAGGCCATAGACTTTATTTCGGAAAAAACCGACCGGTTTGAGTCGGAAATCGCCCAGGGCGGCACCAATGTATCCGGCGGCCAAAAACAACGGCTGTCCATAGCAAGGGCCTTGGCAAAAAATCCGGAAATTTTTATCTTTGACGACAGCTTTTCGGCACTCGACTTCAAGACCGATATCACCTTACGCAAAGCGCTCAAGGAGCATACGGGCGACAGCACCGTTATCATCATCGCCCAACGCGTAAGCACCATTATAAACGCACAGCAGATTATCGTGCTCGAAGAAGGCAAGATAGCCGGTATCGGCACACACCGGGAACTGCTTAAAAGCTGCCCCGAATACTATGAGATTGCGTCGTCGCAACTCTCGCAGGAGGAACTGTCATGAATAATGATAACAACAAACAAACAGCTGCGCGTCCTCCCGCAGGCGGCACCGGAATGGGCCGTGGGCCCATGCGTGGCGGCCCAATGGGTAGCATGATGCCCGGTGACAAAGCAAAAGATTTTAAAGGCTCTTTCCGAAAATTGGGTAGCTACCTCGGCAAACATAAATGGCCCATTATAACGGTCTGTATTCTTGCCGTAGCCTCCACCGTCTTTATGATTTTTGGCCCCAAAATCCTGGGCCAAGCAACAGACGAACTTTTTGCGGGGGTCATGAGCAAACTCGCCGGCACGGGCAGTGTAAACTTTGACAAAATCGGCAAGATTCTCCTGTTTCTGGTGGGTCTGTTCGGTTTCGGCGCCGCTTTGTCTTACCTACAGGGCTTTATTATGTCAGCCGTAACGGCAAAGGTAACGTACAAACTCCGCAATGATATTTTTGACAAAATGCACCGCCTCCCCTTTGGCTTTTATGATAAAACCACACACGGCGAAGTGCTCAGCAGAATCACCAATGATGTTGACACCATCAGCCAAACGCTAAACCAAAGTTTGACGCAAATCATCACTTCCCTCACCTCGCTGCTGGGCGTAACCATCATGATGCTCACCATCAGTTGGCGGCTCACATTAGCTGCCGTGTGCGTCATTCCGGTAAGTATGCTTTTTGTCATTTTTATCGTCAAAAAATCTCAAAAGCATTTTAAAAATCAACAAAAATACCTCGGCAAAGTCAACGGCCATGTGGAGGAAATGTTCGGTAGCCACGTCATCGTCAAAGCCTTCGGCGGTGAGGAAAAATCCGCGGAGGAGTTCGGCGAGTACAACGACACGCTTTATAAATCTGCATGGAAGGCCAACTTCCTTTCCGGCTTGATGATGCCGATTACCGGTTTTATCGGCAATCTCGGCTATGTGGCCATCTGCATTTTGGGCGGCTTTTTCGCCTCAAACGGCACCATGACCATCGGCGGGATACAGGCCTTTATTCAATACCTGCGTTCCTTCACCCAGCCCATCTCACAAATCGCTAATATCTCAAACGTTCTACAGCAAACAGCGGCCGCGTCGGAGCGTGTGTTTGAATTTTTGGAGCAAACAGAACAAGTACAGGAAAGCCCCGATGCCATCTCCGTGAATGTGGACGATACCGTGGCGGACACCGCGACGCTCAAACACATCAAAGGCTATGTCAATTTTGAAAATGTTTCCTTCGGTTACAATCCCGATAAAATCGTTGTGCGCGACTTTACCGCCGCAGTAAAACCGGGGCAAAAGATTGCCATTGTCGGCCCAACGGGGGCGGGTAAATCGACCATCGTCAAGCTGCTCATGCGCTTTTACGATGTGACCGACGGCGATATTACCATCGACGGCAACAACATTCAACTGTTCAAACGGGACGAACTCCGCTCCCTGTTCGGCATGGTCCTGCAAGATACCTGGCTCTTCAACGGCACCGTGGCGGACAATATTCGCTACGGCAACCTGAACGCCACCGACGAACAAGTGAAAAACGCCGCCAAATCCGCACAGGTTCATCATTTTGTCAAAACCCTGCCCGACGGATATAATATGGTACTCAATGAGGAAGCAAGCAACATTTCCCAAGGGCAAAAGCAGCTGTTGACCATCGCCCGCGCCGTTTTGGCAGACCCGCAAATTTTAATCTTGGACGAAGCAACCAGCAGTGTGGATACCCGCACGGAAGTCTTGATTCAAAAGGCGATGGAAAACTTGGCACAAGGACGCACCAGCTTTGTCATCGCCCACCGCCTGTCCACCATACGAAACGCCGATTTGATTTTTGTCATGGACGACGGCGATATCGTTGAACAGGGCACGCACACAGACCTCCTCGCAAGAAAGGGCTTTTACGCCAAGCTCTATAACAGCCAGTTTGAGCCGACGGGGTAGTC
>CAZMSM010000102.1:0-5161 GCA_964568955.1 uncultured Eubacteriales bacterium
ACATCGTCAGGGAATACATGCCGGACATGTTCAAATATGCAACACACGACCTACAGGGCAAATCGGTTGAAAATGTCAAGGCAGTTGAGCGCAACTACCCTCTTTCTCAATATGACCCGGATGCCCGCAACAGCTTTTTCAATATGATGCCTATGCAAAATTATGCTGATCAAATCGGCGAGGACAGGATTTACTGCTTCAACTTCCCGCCGTTTTGCAATACGTATGACCAAGCACAAAGACTTGACCAATTTGTTCAACTCGTAAAAGCGCAGACAGGGGCCGAAAAGGTAAATCTGGTTCCCCTGAGCCTTGGTGCTACGGTAACAAACGCTTATTTTGACAACTATGCACAAAAGCAAGATGTCGCCAAGGTTGTCCGCATTGTCGGTGCTTCGGACGGCAGCTATGTTTTTGCGGATTTGGTCAGTCAAAACTATTCCGTTAATTCCGCAAAACTGCTCTACTCCGACCTCATGCCACAGCTCTCGAAGGGCTATCAAGGGTATTTAATCAATGTGTTGATACGCATACTGCCTAAAAAGGTGTTAAACCAAGTACTGGATGCCGCGTTTGATGTCGTGCGCTCTGACTTTTTTGTCAACACACCTTCCATGTGGTCCATCGTACCTGCGGACAGGTATGAAGAACTTGCCGACATCTATCTGGGCGACGCAGAACACGCGGCATTAAGAGCACAGACAGACAAATATTATGCCTACCAAAGCAATTTGCAAGAAAACGTATACGACCTTATCGACGATGGTGTTGAGTTTTACAACATCTGCGGTTATGGTTTTAATTTTGGCAAAGGCTGGAACGATTACCAGTACTTCCAATTCTTCCAATGTGCGGATGACATCAACTCAGACGGCGTGATTCAACTTGCCTCAACGGGCATGGGCACCTACAGCGCCGCCCCAGGCACCACCCTCCCTGCGGACTATGTGCAACAAAACACCAACTGCACAAATCCCGCCCACAACCATATCTCCCCTGACCGCGTTATTGACGCATCAACCTCCTACCTACCCGACCAAACTTGGTATTTTGCAGGGCAGCACCATGAATCTGCAGACAACGACGTTATCGTAAGACTTGCCTGTCTACTCATGTCCTCAGATGCAATCACAAGCGTGTATTCCGACCCCGCCTTCCCACAGTTCAACGGTTCGCGTTATGTGAAACGGATTCTTCGGGACTACCTGCCAAAATGCATAGAGGCGCAGAGCAGAACCGACCTTACCTCCGCGCAAATGATGGAACTCAACGCCGCCATTGACCAGTGCAACGCCATGCTTGCAAGCACCGTTGCGGACGACGCACAAACCGTCGCAATTGAGGCGAGGCTGAAGGCTATCCTGGTAAAAATCGGTGTTATTGAAGCCCCTGCCAAGCCCAAGACTGCCGATGTGCTCCTTGAAAAAACTCTGAAGTTCATCAGCGACAGTTTGTGGAAAAAGCATGGCCCCAAAGGGTACAGTGAGATAGCAACCCTAAACTTGGTAAAAGCGGCAGATGTTTTAGAAAAACTGCTTGGTCTGCTGTAACAGCACAAAAAATAACTGCGGGGCGGATTTTTATCCGCCCCGTTTTGGTTTTTTATTGTCTTTGTTTTGCCAAGCGCTGATTTTACTATACTTTACTGTGCCCTACTCTACCCTGCTCAAAAAAGCGCGGGTTCTTTCGGATTGGGGGTTCTTTATGATATCCGCCGCCACCCCTTGTTCAACAATTACGCCCTCATCCATAAAAATGACGCGGTCTGCGACATCACGCGCAAAGGTCATTTCGTGGGTAACGACAACCATAGTCATGGCCTCTGCGGCAAGGTCACGAATGACCTTTAAAATTTCCCCGATCAGTTCCGGGTCCAAAGCCGAAGTCGGTTCATCAAAGAAAAGGATTTTCGGATTCAAAGCCAATGCCCGAGCTATTGAAACCCTTTGCTGTTGACCGCCGGAAAGGTGGCAGGGGTAGGCATCCTCTTTTTCGCTTAAGCCCATCTTCGCCAGTAAATTACGGGCATTTGCCTGCGCAGCTTGCTTGCTTTGCCCGAGCACCCTAATCGGCGCCTCTGTAATATTTTGCATGACGGAAAGATGAGGGAAAAGATTAAAGTTTTGAAAAACAAGGCCAAAGCACAAACGAATTTCCTTGAGCCGGTTTTTATCCGAATACTTTGCTTTGCCGGTGTCGTCTGTGATAACCATCGTTTTATCCAAATAGCGTATTTCACCGGAGTCCACCGTTTCAAGCATAGTTGCGCACCGCAGCAGGGTTGACTTGCCGGAGCCGGAGGGACCAATAATCGCAACCACCTCACCGCAATCGACTTCTAACGAAATGCCCTTGAGGACTTCCGTCCCGTCAAAGGCTTTATATATATCCTGCATAACAAGCAGTTTTTCATTCTTATTTTCCACGTTTGGTTCCATCCTTTCGATAAAGCACGGGTGTAAAACGAGATGCTGAGATGCTCCCCCCGCATTTATCAGTGGTAATAATCAAGTCTTTTGCCAAGCGATGTAAAGCCTTTTGAAACGACCGAGTTCATAACAAGGTAGAAGAGGCCCGCAATAAAAATAGGCAAGGTTGAAAAGTTCGTTGACGCCGAGGTGTTAGCCAAACGAAATATTTCCATAACACCGATTGTCTGTGCCAACGCCGTATCCTTGACCAAGGTCATAAACTCATTGCCCATGGCCGGCAGTATGTTCTTCACAACCTGCGGCAACACAATTCTAAAAAAAGTTTGAACCTTAGAAAGCCCCAATACGGTAGCCGCCTCATGCTGGCCAACCGGAACAGCTTGAATTCCGCCACGATAAATCTCGGCAAAATAGGCCGCGTAATTGAGTGAAAACGCTAAAATTGCCGACCAAAATCGCGGCAACATATGACCGTAACCAAATAACTGCGACGGTAAAAAATAGAAGAAAATAAGTTGCAGAATAAGCGGTGTCCCCCGCATAATCAACAAGTAAAACTTGATTGGTAGTTGAACAATCTTATACTTCGACATTCTCAACGATGCAACCAGTAACCCCAGCGGCAAAGAAAAAACAAGCGTGAGGAAAAACACCTCAAGCGTTACGACAGAGGCACTGAGCATATTTACAACCAATTGATATATTGCGCTTTGAGACATTAGGCACCCTCCGGTTTAAAATCAGCAAAAAGCGGCTACGGACTAAATAATTTAGGCCGTAGCCGCTAAACAGGATTAAATTATTTAGCGTTCGGGTTGCTTACATAGTATTCCGCAACGACTTTGTCCATCAAAACGGCATCGGAACCGCCGGCTTTTAGGTCAAACATTGCAGTAACATTGTTGTCAACCTCAATTGCCGCGCCGCCTTTTAGGCTGTTTTTAACATCGGCTTTGCCGTTAAGAGCATCCCCTGCTGTAGAACCGCCTTGGATCGACAAGGTTTTCCCGGCGAGGTCTGCCAATTTTTCAATACCGGAGTCGGAAAGCGTAACAACCACTTGACTGTTTTTTAAGTATGGGGTAGACATGCAAAGCTTTTCTTCACGCTCCGGCGTTGTTGTGAACCCGTTCCAAATACAATCGATATTGCCGGAGTTAAGCTCATTCTCTTTTGCTGTCCAGCTTATCGGTTGAAGCACAAGGGTGACGCCAAGGCGCTTGCAAACTTCCCTCGCTATGTCAATATCATAACCGACGATATTACCGGCTTCGTCGTTGAAGCCCATTGGCGGGAAAGAATCGTCAAGCCCAAGAACAAACTTGCCGGCAGCCTTCACTTTTTCAAAAGAATTGTCTGTTGCATCGGCTTTGATTTTTGATTTGTCAAAAATGTTGACTTCTTCACCAAACCAAACTTTGTCAATCGCGGCAAAAGTTCCGTCATCCTTCATTTCGGCAAAAGCTTTTTCGAATGCCTGGCAAAGAGCGACATCCGCTTTACGGAAACCGACGGAATACTCTTCTTCTGCAAGAACCTCGTCGAGGATAACATACGTTGCGGCCGGTTTTTCGGTCGTTGCTACCGTGGTATCATTGGCATCTTTGTCATCTGTTTTTGCGCAACCGGCAAAGATAGACGCAACGAGAACAACTGCAAGGGTAAGTGAAAGCAACTTTTTGAACTTTTTCATTAGATAACCTCCATTAATTTTGTTTCATTATGATACCACACTATCACAGTGAAGTAAAGTGAATTTTGCAAAGTCGGATTTGTGTTTTGTTTTCAAGATTTTATTGACTTTTTGTTCGCGGTGTGTATAATTATGACTTACGGGAGCAATGCCCCAACAGCCGAATATTGCGGAATTGTGTAATGGTAGCACGACAGACTCTGACTCTGTTTGTCTGGGTTCAAATCCTAGTTCCGCAGCCAAAAACCAAAGCAGTACCCTTGCGGTGCTGTTTTGGTTTTTATTTTGTGATGTGGATTTGAACCCTGTTCAACATCCTAGTTCCGCAGCCAAAACCAAAGTAGTACCCTTGCGGTGCTGTTTTGGTTTTTTATTTGTTGATGTGGATTTGAACCCTGTTCAACATCCTTCTTCCGCAGCCGGTGATATGCGCTGCGGCGCATGGGGTTCTATTTTTATAATTAAGTATTGAAATATTGATAAGTTTATGGTAATATATACTACAATAAGTCTAAAACAATATTGGAGGTAATTATGCTACGTATTAAAAGTTCTTTTTTCTACAAAATTCTTGCTTTTATTTTCACGGTAATCGGAGTGCTGGGGATTTATGCCGCACCATCAACAGATGACCCTATAACGGCTCTGGATGAGTCTGCTGTGCAGTTTACCTTTGCGGCATGGGCCGATACGCATCTTGGCACTTTTAATTTCAAGCGAGAACCGGCTTTCAAAAACGCCGTTACCGACCTTGCCAACGCCACTACAACCCCTGATGCCCTTATTGTCGCCGGTGACCTTACAGAAAACGGCATTGCAGAGGAATATGCCCTTTTTTATGACAATTTGCGCTTGTGCGACAATGTTGAACATTACGTGATTGCATCAGGCAACCACGATGTCCGCATTCGATATTACAAGCACACTGTTGAACGATTTACAAGCTTATACAACGAATTCACGGGCAACAACATCGATTCCCTGTACTATTCTTCCGTGATAAACGGTTATTATTTCATCGTACTCGGCTCAGAAG
>CAZMSM010000103.1:0-4890 GCA_964568955.1 uncultured Eubacteriales bacterium
CTCGTTAATTTCGCACGCGGTAATCACAAGCACCGCATCATACTCTTCCATAACAATGCCAAACTGCGAAAACATACCGTCCAATCGATAGGAGTCCTGCAGGCTGTTTCTCCAAAAACAAAAGCCGTAACCGACTGAGCTGTCCCCGGCCTTGCGGTTGGTTTCAACCTGTTTTTTAGTCGCTTGGCGCGCCCAGTTTTCCGGTATCACCTGCTTACCGTCATAAAGGCCCCCTTGCAGATAACAAAGGGATATTTTCGCAAGCTCTTCCGTGGTGATGTATATTCCCCAACCACCCGCCTCAATCCCACCGGGGTCCGTTTCCCAAAACGGTATTCTCCCGTAACCCAGTGGTTCAAAAAGTCGGGGCGTCAGGTACTCGGTAACGGACATCCCCGTAATCCTCGTGAGCACTGCGCAAAGCATATAGATGTTTTCGTTTACATAGCTGAAGGATTCACCCGGAACGGTCTTCCATTTCGCCTGAACAAAATCCTCTTGCCACCGGTCTTTTGTTCTGTCCATCAAGAGTGGCATGTCTTTGCCCGCTGTCATGGTAAGAAGGTGGTAAACCGTCAGTTTTTCAAGGTTTTCTAGGTTTTCAAGTTTTTCATCGGCTTCTTTAGGGTCTTGGGGCGCGTACTCGGGGAAAATATCCAAAATTCGGGTTTCAAGCGATAAGAGGCCTTCCTCCACCGCAAAGCCTACAGCGGTTGAAGTAAAACTTTTGCTCACAGAGTACATGACGTGGGGTATATCCGGCGCGTAGGGCTGTGCCCACGTTTCGAACGCTACTTTGCCGTGACGTAAAATCATGATACTGTGAGTTTCTATCTCATTTTTCTTTAAATCCTCAATAAAATCCGATATTTTTGAAGTCAAAACGCCGACTTCTTCCGGCGAACCGGCCCGTTCAAGTCGTGTCTTTGCCTTGCTTTTTATCATACAGTTCTCCCCTGTTTTAATTGTTTTTATTTACTCAAACCTACCGATGTGTTTGGGTTCCACAATTCTTTCGCTTTTTGAAAGAACCAATTTCGCGGCCTTTACGACAACCGCAGGTTTAACAAAAAATTCAACAAAGCCGGAAAGGAATTTCATGGTACTTTCGCCGTCGGGCACCCCTGCGGGGTAAATTGTTACTCTGTCACCGCTGAATACAAATCGGATACGCCGCTGACCGATAGCCTCTAAAGGCCGCATCCATATACTCAGGGTACTCTCGTTTTCCCACGCGGCAGTACTGCACGCGGTAAAATTGAACTGTGAAAGCCTGATTTTGCTAAATCTTGGCTTGCCGTCCATCCCGCATTCAATGGTGTTTTTAAACATTCCTTCGCGCCAGGTCATTTCACAAACATCGTCCAAAAAGCGGAATCTCACTTCTTTGATATCTCCCAAGCGTTCGAAATTCATTTGCAGCACAGGCGCCATAATCATGCTTACCGGAAGACCGGCTTTTTCAAGTAAATAATTTGGGGTAATTTTCAGTGTTTTACCGTCGATTTTATTTTCAAGCCGACTGTGTGGGCGCGCCGCAAGGTTGGGCAAGCTTTTGAGTTTAAGCTGCTCTGCCAAAAGGCTGTCTTTCAGGCCTTGTGTGGACACCTCTATGAACACATCAGGGAAATGCCGCCACAAGCAATCCCTTGCCTTGTCCTCAAAAATTTCACACGAAGTCATAACGAGGCACGCATCGCTATCTTCAAAAACCATGCCGAATTGCGAAAACAAACCGTCCGCGCGGTAGGAATTTGGCACAGGATTGCGCCAAAAGCCATAACCGTAGCCGGAAGTAGACGAAAGGTCACTATATTGAAGGTTTTCAACATGCTTTTGGCCGGCCTGTTTGGCCCAGGTCGCAGGTATGACCTGTCGGCCATTAAACATGCCACCTTGTTGGTAACACAGCATCACTTTTGCGAGTTCTTCCGTGGTTAAATACATCCCCCAGCCGCCGGCCTCAATACCGTAACCGTCTTTTTCCCAAAAAGGCACTCTGCCGAAGCCGAGCGGTTCAAAAAGACGCGGTGTCAGGTAATCGGTCAGGGACATACCTGTAATACGAACAAGCATGGCACTGAGCATAAAGGTGTTTTCACTGATATACCGCCAAAATTCACCGGGCGCAAACGCCCATCTGGCGTCAAAAAAATCCTGTACCCAACGATTTTTTGATTTGTCCGAAAAGGTGAGGACATCCTTGCCGGCTGTCATGGTCACCAGATGGAACACATTGAGTTTTTCAAGATTGTCGTCCGTTTTCTCTGGCCTGTATTCGGGGAAAATATCCAGCACCTTTGTCTCAAGCGACAGCAAACCTTCTTCAATCGCAAATCCGACAGCGGTAGCCGTGATGCTTTTGCTCACCGAATACATAATATGTGGAATATCGGGTCCCAAGGGCTCAGCCCAGCGTTCAAAGGCTATTTTGCCGTGTCGCAGTATCATTAGGCTGTGCGCCTCAATACCGCTTTCGTTCAAATCCTCGATGAAGGCCGCTATCGCCTTTGAGCATACACCGACCTCCTCCGGATACTTCGCCCGCTCGATTGAGATTTTTTCTGTTTGCATCATTGTGAGCACCCTTTCTTTTTGTAAGGTCAATACATGGTAACAGACAGTCTGCATGTTCATACATTTCGTAAAAATACGTAGAAATCCCTTCTCATTTACTGACAGTATTATATCATAATCTTTTCGAAAGTGAATGTGATTTTCTCATTTTTGGTCAATTTCTTAACTTTTTCTTAATTTTAACCAAACAAACGTTTGCTTTCTCTGAACATTTGTGCTATGCTTATGCAAAACCAGATATTCCTAAAGCAACGGGAGGGTATTTTATGAAAAAAAGCAACAATAGTCCGCGGGGTATCACCGAAAAGCAGCGTGAGATTTACGATTATCTTCTTGAAAGAACACAAGACGGCGTCCCCCCTTCCGTGAGGGAAATCTGTAGTGCCGTTGGGCTCAGCTCCACATCCTCCGTGCAAGCGAACCTTGCCGCCTTGGAGTCGGCTGGCTATATCTCAAGGGACCCTATGCTCAAGCGTTCTATTCGCATTACCGGTCAAGCGGAAAACGTCACGCAAGTCCCCTTACTTGGCACTGTAGCCGCAGGTCAACCGATTCTCGCAGTCGAAGACGTTGAATGCTACATCCCCTATGCCGGTAGCGCCGGCGACAAATCTTTGTTTGCGCTTCGCATCCGAGGGGAAAGCATGGTAAACGCCGGTATATTAGACGGGGACATTGTTTTTGTGGAAAAGACCCCGGTCGCCTCAAACGGCGAGATTGTCGTTGCACTCTTAGAAGACGAGGCCACGGTCAAAACCTTTTTCAAAGAAAAAGGGCATTTCCGCCTGCAACCCGAGAACGACTCGTACGAGCCTATCCTCTGTGACGAAGTCATGATCCTTGGTAAAGTCGTCGGCTTGTTGCGGTATTTTTAACCCGCTGTTTCAAACAGCACGTTCACAATTTTCGCAATTTTTGCGCCCTCCGAAAAATCGGAGGGCGCAGTTTTTACGGTGTATGTGCTCACCTGTTGAGAAAGTCGACAGTCACACCGGCCAGTTCGACCGCCCTGTTTTCGTTGCACATGTGTCCGCCGCCCTCTACCACATAAAGCGTTGCCTGCGGTAAAGCGGCGTTTGTTTGTTCAACCATCTCTTTGGGCAAGGTATTTTCTTTCTCCGCCTGCACCAAAAGAATAGGCATGCTAAGCTCCTGCAGTGCATCAAAATCCGTCGCTCTTGCGTTAACGCTCATGTAAGCAATGCCGGAACCCGTGCCGTCAAGCTGCAACGGGTCCGTCAGCTTCGCCACATCGTAGGCCAATCCGAATTTTAAGTCAACGGCAAGGTAAGCCACAAGCAAGCGGGCGAGCAGTTTGGGGTAGGAGGCAATCTTAAAAAATGCGGTGTATAGCGACCCCATAAGCTTGGATGTAATCAGCGGCTTTAAGTTTGAGGAAGTTTCGCTGTTGGGTGCCGGGCAATACAGCAAAAGTCCTGCAATTTCCGCATGTTCAATGGCAATGTTCATTGCAACACCCCCGCCCATGGAATGCCCGGCTATAAGCCAGCTTTCAAGCGGTGCAAAACTTTGCATCAATTCGACCATCAAATCTTCACGCGGGACAGTCACGGTGTCGGCGTTTTCCCGTGTGCTGTAACCGAAGTTTGGCAAGTCCGCCAACACGCAGGTATAGCCCGCCTTTGTCATCTCGACCGCCATGTTCTCCCAGGAATAGGTGGAAACAAGGAAACCGTGTAAAAACAAAATTCGACCTTTTTGTTCCCCTTGGGCATCGAACACGCGGTAGTGGATTTCGTAATCCCCCGTCGTAAAATACTGACTGTTTTCAAACGGTTTTTCCGTCGGGAAGGGGGCGGCGGAAGCGGCGACAGTAAAAACCATCACCAATGCCAGTGTCAGCGCGAAAATCCTAAAAATCGTTTTTTTCGTTTTTCTTGTTTTTTCCATTTGACTCGCCTTCTTTCAAAAATTGATTGATTATCTTTAAGCTGTCCTCGCTTAAATTTAAATAATCCGCAGGGGCCTTCAAGCTTTCACTGATCAAGAAGTCCAAAGACCAGGCACGGGCATAAGATTTTGCACTGTCATCGCGGAAAGGGTTCCCCGCAAGGAGTTCCAGAAGCTCAAGGGTAAGCGCCGCATTGTTCAGTCGAAAAACTCGTTTCATGATACAAACAAGGCTATATTTGTAGGTATTCAACCGCCCGAAAATAGCTTCTCGAATCACACTGTTTTCGGCGATGATATTGCCAAGCCGGCTTTTGTTTTTTTTATGCAGCAAAAAACGACAGACGCATCGGGCATAAGCGGCGGAAACGGCTTTATTGAGATTCAATTTTTCGTCGTTTT
>CAZMSM010000104.1:0-4548 GCA_964568955.1 uncultured Eubacteriales bacterium
AATCAAGCTCTGTCAAAAACACAAAAACTCCCGGCGATAATCCCGATCAAGCCGCTTAACCTGCCTCAACACCGAAAGTGAATTTACACCAACATTTAGGACTTGACTAGGGAGGAGGAAATTCTTTATCAAAAACAAAAGTTGCTTTTATGGAAAACACTGGTTACGAATTAGATGAATATTTAGTCAAACTTTATACTATTGAGAAAAAAGGTGTTTTAGAAATAGCATGTTTATTAGGTGCCTCAGAAAAGACTATCCATAAGTACCTTCGGATATTAGGTATAATGCGAACGAGATCTGAAGCACAAAAGAATTCTATTGAAATGGACAGAAAAGATTACACTGCGATTGTACAAAACTCAAGACTCACATCTTCCCGATCAAGGTATGAAAGTGCTGATTGTGATAAGAGCATGTATAGTGCACAAATGTATGCTAGAGATCAGATTTCAACTTTGCTTTCGCAGCAGGTGCATACCAAGAACCTATCTTTAGAAATTATTGTTGGGTTTAACGAATGGAGTATTTTATATTCGAAAGAAGTAGACATCCCGATCATAGTCATCGACAGGAATACTGAAAATTTTAAAAAGTTTTCTATTGAATATCAAGGTTATTATCACGATGGGAAAAGAGATGAGGATGATTCTAAAGCCGAGAGTCTTGAAAGTAGTGGTTGGACACACTATCAAATTATTCATAAAGAGACCGATATGCAGATAGAGTTTAGAAAAATTGCAAATGATATAATAAATCATTTTTATAAGTCATAAACCCCAAGTGAACTGTTGTGCGCTACTCGCCCAACCCTGGCGGGACTATTATGGAACACAACACGGAGAACTGTTCTCTGATTCGCCGGTCAGTTTCCCCCGCTCACGACACGCAATTGCCTTACGCCAGCAACGCAATCCCTTCACCGCCGCGGGCGGTCCCACACTACGCTAGATATTAGATGTTAGATGCTAGATATTAGAATTTGGATACCGCTACCCGGAATGATACAGGGGTCATCCCCTACAATAATGGGGGCATTTCGGCCGTCAAATTAGAAAGCAAATTTTTTACCGAACTTATTCGCCATCAATTCAGCAGATGCCGTCTGCTGAATCTAAAATCAAAAAGGGCAAACACTGTCTGCCGAATTCAAAATCAGTTGGACGCATTATCAAATAAAAATCGAGTTGTACGAAAATATCGGACAACTGAAAATATTGTTGGAGGAACAGGGTTTATGAGTAATTTAAGAAAGTATTCGGATCAAACATTTGAGGAAATTAAACATATAACGCAAGATGGCATTGAATTTTGGTATGCGCGAGAGTTAATGCCGGTACTCGAATATGCAAGTTGGGCAAAGTTTAAACCGGTAATTGAAAGAGCAAAAGTAGCATGCATTAAGAGCGGAAATGTTGATACTGACCATTTTGCCCAAGTGGGCAAAATGGTAGTAGCGGGCGTTGCGACGAAGGAAATAGTTGACATTAAGCTTTCAAGATACGCTTGTTATCTAATTGTGCAGAATGCGGACCCGCATAAAGAGGTTATTGCATTAGGTCAAACCTATTTTGCGGTTAAAACAAGACAGCAAGAATTAATAGAAGGCTATGACCGGTTAAGCGAAGAACAAAAACGCTTGGCGGTCCGGAATGAAATGATTGCACACAATAAATCTTTGGCTGAAGCGGCTCAGCAGGCGGGGATAGAAAGCCAACAGGATTATGCGATTTTTCAAAACAAAGGTTATCAAGGTTTATACGGCGGATTGGGTGCAAAGGAAATCCACAGCAAAAAGGGCTTGAAGAAAGGCCAAAAGATACTTGACCATATGGGCAGCACAGAGCTTGCCGCAAATTTGTTCCGTGCCACGCAAACCGATGAAAAACTAAGACGCGAAGGAATCAAAGGTAAAGATAAAGCAAATGAAACCCATTACGAGGTAGGCAAAAAGGTGCGCCAAACAATTGAAGATCTTGGCGGAACAATGCCGGAAAATTTACCCACACCGGATAAAGGCATAAAACAGATTGAAAAGGAACAAGAAAAGAAGAGAATTAAGTAGGCTTCTGCAAATAGCGGAAGCAACCCGTGACAAATTGTCACGGGTTGAAAATGCGGAATGAACGAGGATCAAATTTGATCTTATCGGAATAAAAAGCTTGTTTAGACAAGAATTTAAACAAGGTTAAACAAGGTTAGACAAGAATTTAGATAAAGACCGACGAGCTTCTACCTCTCAGTTGAGTTAAAAAAGTCAAAAAAGAGCGGGTAACCCTTTCGTAGGATTACCCGTTCACTTCATTCTCTGTTTACTGCTGTCCGGTGGGAATAAACTCAACCTTAAGCTTCATACCCATGCCGGAAGCAAGGCGTTGGAGCGTTCGCAAAGATGGGTTAGCGCTCCCGTTCTCCAATTTACTGATATCACCCTGAGCAATCCCGGTTTTCTCTGCGAGTTGTTTCTGCGTCATTCCGCGGTTTTTACGCGTGTCGATCATGGCCTGAATGATTGCAAACTCAGGCTCAAGCGCTTCATATTCCGCCTTGAAAGCGGGATCTTTCATCTTTTTTTTAAGGAAGTCGTTAAACGTCGTCATTACTTGTTCTCCTTTCTGTTGAGGAATTCGTCTCTATAGCCTCTAGCCCGCTCTATCTCCGCCTTTGGTGTCTTTTGTGATTTCTTGATAAACCCATTTGTCAGTATAACCTTTTTGCCAACGAAGAAGAAATACAAAACTCGAGAGATATCAGATCCAACCTTAGCCCGCAACTCAAAGATGCCGTCTTCTAAAAGCTTAGAATAAGGTTCCCTCAGCGCGGTCCCGTTGTCTTGCAGGATTTGTATTGTGCGGGCCATCTTAGCCTGCATTTTAATATCTAAACTATTCAAAAAATCTTTCGCAGGTTGAGTACCGTCCGGTTTATCATAAAAGATTGCTTCAAGTTCTTGCACAGTACGCCTACTTTCAACAATATGATTCATCGCATGTTCATCATATAGGATTTATCCTATATTGTCAAGCGTTTTAATATTTTTTTTGGCAGTGATACCATTGGGGAACAACACATAGCATATAACAGCCGTTTTTTATACACATCGATCAAACGTGTATAGGGAAAGAGAGAAATTATGCCTAAAAGCACCGCCCGATATTTGTGCAACCCGCCAAAAGCAGAAAACCGTTTGAATATGTCTGTCTGATACGATATAATATGTAGTAGCCAATTGTTTAACACATTGAATAATGAACATTTTGTAAAGGAGAGGTTTTAGTATGAAAAAGAATCTGATCAAGAAAACGCTTGCGGTAGTGATGACCGTCGCCTTGCTGACGACATTCGTTCCCCTAATCGGCGGCGCAGCAACAGAGGTAGATTACACTGTTGTGAACCCCTATGCCGATGTCAACTGGAACACTTGGGGCCAGTACAAAGCCAACCTGCACACCCACTCCACCGTCAGCGACGGCAAGGATGATTTGGGCGTCATGGTGGAAAAACACTATGAGCTCGGCTATGACATTTTAGCCATGACCGACCATGGGACGATAGACAGAAGCTGGACGGACGTCAACATCATCCCGGGACTGAACCTTTTTATGAACTTAGACACCTTCGGTGCAAAGTCAAAAGGGCTTACGGATGCTCGCTTTACCGAAATCACCAATGGCGTAGGTAGGGACGGCAGAGGACTCTTGAGAGTGCCCTTGGGTATTGAGCACAATGCGGCCGCTTTGAACAACACGCATGTGAACAGCTTTTTCTGCGACTTTGGCGACGGATATATCGGCGGAACAAGCTATTACGACCATATCCTCAAAGGCGTTCAGGACGCAGGCGGGATTAGCGTTATCAACCACCCGGGCGAATACACAGGCGCCAGAAAAGCCTCGACCGAAGAAGCTTATGACACAAGCGACCCGCATTATAACTACATTATTAAAAAGTTCACTACCCTCTTCAATGATTTTGAATCCTGCTTGGGTATGGAAGTCATCAACAAGAACGACAGCAGAACCAAAAATGACCGCAAACTGTGGGATCTTTTGCTCGCGAATGTGACGGCTCCCGGCAGAAGTCTTCTTGGCAACGGCAGCCCGGGCAGAAATATTTTTGGCTTTGGCAACAGTGACGCCCATAACCTTGGGGCTACCGATACCAATTGGAACATTATGGTGATGCCCGCGAACACCACCACCAACCTGAGAACTTGCTTGGAGAATGGCGCATTTTTCGCAGCAAGCCACAACATCAAAAACCCGATGGAAATTGATAGGCTGGAAGCGGAAACAGGCCTTACCCTGGGCGATAATGAATGGGACGCAGACAGAACCCTTGCCGCACCTCGGGTAACAAGCATTGCTGTTGACAACACACAGGACAGCATTAGCTTAACCGCCTTGAACCAAGAAACCATCCACTGGATAGCAGACGGGGAAGTCATACATGTCGGCGGAACACTTAATCTGGACGACCACACAGGCAGCCTTGGCACCTATGTCCGGGCGGAAATTTGGGGCGAAGGCGGCATCCTTTATTCTCAGC
>CAZMSM010000105.1:0-4393 GCA_964568955.1 uncultured Eubacteriales bacterium
CCGGCACGAGGAGCATTGGCAAAACGCCGCCGATGGAATGCACTAAGCGTGAGGTAGAAATGAAGGCAATCCTCTCCTTGGGGTTTGGCGTCATGGCGGAGGCGAGCCCCCAAAAAGGCACGTCACAAATGGTATAAATCATACCCCAAAGAATGTAGGTAATATAAGCATAGATAATTTTACCCGTCTGCCCCATCCCCGACGGCACAATAAAAAGCGCTGCTGTGCTTAATGCCAAAGGTAAGGTGACAAATAAAATATACGGGCGCATCTTGCCCCATTTTGACCTTGTTCTATCGACAATTGTTCCCATCACGGGGTCATTGGCTGCATCCCAAATTCTCGCAACCATCATTAATATGCCTGCGGGCGCGGCCCCGATGAGAAATACATCCGTGTAGAAAAAAAGAATATAAGAATTGACAAACCCAATAATCAAATTTTGCCCGAAGCCGGAAACTGCGAATGAAACCTTGTTGGTTTTGGTCAGATACAGTTTGTCAATATTATTCTCTATCTTTGCCACTAAAACACCTCGTCATTATTAATTACTGTTTACTATTATGCTACAGTATATAGGTTGAAGAGCATTTTGTCTATTGGATTTTTTGATGACGGTCGATTTTTGTTGGCTTTTCAACTGTTACGCTCTCCAAAAAAGTTGAAATGTCTTTTTATTTATGGTATAGTCAATTAAATCAGTTGGGGGTCATAAGCTTTGACTCTCCACACCTATAACGCATTATGAGGAGATGGAAACCATGAAAACCCGTTTCACCAGACCGCTGAGTATTATTATCTGCATATCAATCCTGCTAAGCACCCTCGCTTTTTCCGTTTCGGCCGGTGCCCCTTCAATGAGCGACAGCCAATGGGCAACCTATTGGAGTGAATATGTAAGCGATGGCAAGGCCGTTTACCTAGCCCCCGGCGGTGACGACACGGAAATGCGCTTTGCTTGGATGAGCGAAGTCAACGTCTTTAAGCCCATTGTCAAAGTCAGCAAAAACGCTAGCATGAATAACTCAATCACCTATATCGGCGGCTATATGGCATCAACCGGAGCCGGCGCAGGGTATTCCGCCCATGTTGAGGCCACCGAACTTGATGCAGGCACACAATACTACTATCAGTGCGGCACGGCCGGTAGCATGACAGCGGTCAACTCTTTTAAGACGCTCGAGAAAGCCGGCGATTTCAGCGCCATCTATGTAACCGATATCCACGTCGGTGGTGAAACTTTATACGATGAGTCCACCATCAACGGAGCTAAAGCCTTTAACGATGTTTTAGAGGCAGCGGTTGAAAAAGATAACGAGATAGCCCTGATTGTGTCCGGCGGTGATCAAGCAAACTCGGCAAGAGTGCCGGAATATGTTGGTCTTTTCGCTTCCCCTGTTCTTAAAACAATCCCCTTTGCTTTAGCCGTTGGCAACCATGATATGAAGGATACAAACTTCAAATATATTGCCAACAATCCGAATGTTTATCAAAACGCAATCTCTCGCACGCTGACTGATGGCGACTACTGGTTTGTTAAAGGCGATGTATTGTTTTTAATGCTTGACACCAACGCTCCAAGCCCGATGGATCATTACGATTTCATACAACAAGCGCTTGATGCAAACCCCAATATTAAATGGAGAGTTGCCACATTCCACCATGACCTTTACGGCGGTCACAAGCCCCACCGCGAAAATGAAGCAAAGCTCCTGCGCCTGCTGCTTACGCCTATTTTTGATAAGTTCGCCATTGACCTTGTCTTGATGGGGCACAGCCATGTTTATAGCCGGTCGCATGTGCTGTATCGCAATAAAATCAGCCAAAACCTTGATGGGCTTTCGAGTGTAAAAGATGCAAAAGGGTCCATTTATTTTGTTTCCGGTTCTATCAATAGCCCTCGTGATGCGGAGGCAGAAGGCAGCAAATATATCGCATTTGACTATGTTTCGTCGGAAGACATCATTTACAATGTAATCCATTTCGGTGGGGATAAACTGACCATCCGTTCCTACATTCTTGGTGATGATGAAGATCCCATGGACACCTTCACCATTGAAAAGACAGGCGAAATGGGTGGGCATCCAGAAAGAGAAGTCCCTTTCTGGTATGGCTTTATCCAACGCCTTGGCACAGTGGTTAGCGTTGTCACTAATTTCGGGAAAAGAATCGGTTTCATATTCGGCATTTAAGATGTTTTAAAAAACCCGGCGGCTTTTGCGTAATGCTTAAGCCGGCGGGTTTTTCTTTGGCTAAAACTCGACAATCAATTTTCCGCTTTTTCCGGATAATAGGTTTGTTTTAAATTTGAAATCTCTTTTTATTTATGGTATAGTCGATTAAATAAGTTGGGAACCATAATCTTAGACTTTCGCTGATTCCCTTACTTAATAAAACATTATGAGGAGATGGAAACCATGAAAACCCGTTTCACCAAACCGCTGAGCATTCTTTTATGCATTACAATGCTGATAAGCACGCTTGCTTTTTCTGTTTCGGCCGGCCTTCCCTCCATGAGCGACAGCCAATGGGCAGCACATTGGGACGAATATGTAAACGATGGTAAAGCCGTTTACCTAGCACCGGGCAGTGATAACACAGCAATGCGCTTTGCTTGGATGAGCAAAGTCAACGTATTTAAGCCCATTGTCACGCTCAGCAAAAACCCGAGCATGAACCACTCCATCACCTACATCGGCGGTTATATGGCGTCAACCGGACCCGACGAAGGATATTCCGCCCATGTTGAAGCAACAGAGCTTGATGCAGGCACAAAATACTACTATCAGTGCGGCACGCCCGGCAACATGACAGCAATCAACTCCTTTAAGACGGTTGAAAAATCCGGCGATTTTAGCGCCATCTATGTAAGCGATATCCATCTCGGTGGTGAAAGCTTAGACTCCCCGCACCTCATCAACGGGGCTAAAGTTTTTAACGATGTTTTGGAGGAAGCGGTTGCAAAAGATGATAAAATTGCTTTGATCGTGTCCGGCGGTGACCAGGCAGATTCATCAAGAGTAACGGAATATACCGCTCTTTTTGCTTCTCCGATTGTAAAAACAATTCCTTTTGCCTTAACCGTCGGCAACCACGACTCAAATTATTCAAACATTAAATACATTGCCAATAACCCAAATGTTTATAAAGACGGAGTTTCGCCCTCATTGAATGATGGTAACTACTGGTTTGTTAAAGGCGACGTACTGTTTTTAATGCTTGACACCAATAACCCAAGCCCTGTGGATCATTACAACTTTATTCAACAGGCTGTTGAGGCAAACCCCGGTGTCAAGTGGAGGATAGCCACATTTCACCACGACCTTTACGGTGGGCACAAGCCTAACCGTAACAACGAAAACAGGTTTTTACGGCTAATGCTTACACCTATTTTTGACAAGTTCGCCGTTGACCTCGTCCTGATGGGTCACAGCCATATTTACAGCCGGTCACATGTGCTTTACCGTGATAAAATCAGCCAAAACCTTGATGGTCTTTCACGTGTTAAAGATGCTAAAGGCTCCATTTATTTTGTTGCCGGCTCTATCGGAAGGCCCCGGGTCGGAGAGGGAGCGTGCAGCGAATATATTGCATTTGACCACGTTTCGGAAGAAGACATCCTTTACAGCATCATCCATTTCAGTGGGGACGAACTAACCCTGCGCACCCATATCGTCGGTGATGATGAAGAACCCATGGACACCTTCACCATCGAAAAAACTGGCACCGTTGGCGGACACCCCGAAAAAGAAGTGCCTTTCTGGTACGGCTTTATCCAACGTCTCGGCACGGTGATTAGCGTCTTCGACAACCTGTCAAAAAGAATCGAGTTCCTATTCAAAAAGTAACACACACAACAAACCGACGGCTTTGGCATCGTGCTTTAGTCGTCGGTTTTTTCTTTGGTCAAACCCAACAGTTGCTTTGTTCGGTGGCATGCTAAAATTTGAGTCCCGGCTTTTCAGCCGGGACTCAATGCTTGTATGCGGTGTTTTTCAGCTTATCTAATCTACAGTAACTTCAAAGGATTCAATCGCGTCGTACTTACCAAAGGAATGCTGGTTTTTTACCAAGACCGATATTCTGTAGGTGCCGGCTTCTCTGGGTACCCACACACAGTATTGGTCTATTGTGTAGCCCTTAAGTTGGCTGTTGAGCATATCATCATCATATACATAGAACTTGTACAGCAAGTCTTCCTCGTTCAGGCTTGTAGCATTCGCTTTTAGCATGATCGGTTGCTTGGCCTGTGCTGCGGCCAGTTCTGCCGTATTGAGTGTGATGGTCGCGACATCTGCTTTGTTTTCAGTACCTGTGATATTGACCGTCAAGCTCTTTTTAATTTCGTAAGATCCGGCTCCCGTACCCCTCGCTCTGGCTTCCAGCGAATATT
>CAZMSM010000106.1:0-4248 GCA_964568955.1 uncultured Eubacteriales bacterium
GCACAATCCCAACCTTCTCTAAATCGAGTGGTTTAACACTGCCGACGAGGAAATCCGCCATACCCTCTGATATTTTAAACCAGGCTATGCCCTTAATCTTCTCAAATTTAAAATAAATATTGAACCGTTCCATATCGGGTGTGTCAATGCCTTCAACAAGGTTGTAATAGGCCCGATAAGTATGAAAAATATCGTTTTCGGAATAGGTCTCGTTCATACCGTATTTCTTCGGTAGCCCCGCCATCACCGGTGAAGAAAGCCCTGCACTGTCAATCACTAAGTCGGCCGTCACCTCTCGCCCATCCACAACAAGCCCACATACCTCGCCGCTTTCATCCAACAATGGACCGTTCACCTGCGCCGAATAGTTCATTGCAACGCCTTTGTTCTCGGCATGGGCAATTAAATAATCATACAAATCGCTGCGTTCGATTTCCAGCAGCTTGCCCGCGGGGCCGGTGTCGCATGAAACCGGGGTCTTTAGTGAAGGCGCATAAAATGTTGGGTCTCTTTTAGGCGTCAACTTATCGCGGTCATACTCGGTTATGCCCGCCAGTTCAAAAGTATCTCCACCCATGCTATCGTGCCAGTCGTAGCCCAACTCTTCCCTTTTATTCTTTTCAAAAACTTCTGTTTCATAACCTTGTTCTGCCAGATAGGCCGCAGCCACAAGTCCACCGTGTCCTGCACCCGCCACAATAATTTTCTTACTCATTTTGCCTCCCAAATTTTATCCGTATCGAAAACTTTTCCCTGTATGCTAATAAATAACGCCGTTCCCATAACAGAATTTATAAAAGCAGTCGTTTCTTAATCGAAATTAATTTCTTGATTTTTTATTAACTTTCTTAAATTTTTCTTAATTTATTATAATTGTAATGGAAAAACAGTCTAATGTCAAGAGTTTTTTTACCGACTGCAAACGGATTTTAAAACAGTGAACTATGCCGGACATATCCCGGATAGGCACTCCTTCTAACGGCCGAACACCCTGTAAAGCTTTTATGCTTTACAGGGTGTTCGGCCGTTAGTTTCTACAATTTGATTGTTTAACATAAAATATTAAGTTTTACCTTGTCATTAATTCCGTTATATACCACATTATTACTGCCATCAGTTGTACGCGCATTGAGAAATCGACAATCGACTGGCCCATCACCTTTGTCCGGGGATAAGAACCGAACCCAAATACATCCCTAACTTCGTAGGAAATAGCGGAGGGAATCACAGTGACTCACTTGCCCACTCAGCACAATTTTGATATAATTCATACACATGCTTTTGATAAAAAAAGGAGGCGCGCTATGATCAACATGAATAACCGTATTGAACCGATGACAGACAATTATTTAATTGATTCACTTGAAAACGCCGAATTCCGTATCAACACGCCAACAAGGCATGAGGAAGTGCTGACCTTTAAGGAAGTCTGGGAGGGCAGCGGTAGCTTGGGCAACACCGTTTTCCGACATAACGGCAAAATATACCTTTATTACCGCGGTTTCCCCGGCAATAACTGCCGTGATGAAGATACGATGCAGACAACCTGCCTTGCGGTAAGCGATGACGGTGTTCACTTCACAAGGGCGCAAATTAACCGAATTGACTACAAGGGCATTATCGAAAACAACATCGTTTTCTTAGGTGCTCCGGCCCATAATTTCGCGCCGTTTTATGACGAAAACCCGGTTTGCCCGGATGATGAAAAGTTCAAAGCAATCGGCGGCGTTTTGGCTATCGGCGGCCTGTACGCCTTTAAAAGTGCCGACGGCATGCTTTGGGAACATATGAGCGAAAAACCTGTCATTAGCAAGGGGCAGTTTGACTCCATGAACACCGCATTCTATGATAAAAAATGTGGTGTATACCGCTGCTATTCACGCTATTGGTTGGATGGTGGATTTTCCGGCTACCGAGCGATACAGTCCTGTACATCCAAAGATTTTCTGCACTGGACCGACCCTGTTCCAAACGCCTATATCGACAAAGCTGAAATCACGGAGCATTACTATACCAACGCGACAAGACCCGTGCCGGGCGCAGAGCATATTTTTGTCAGCTTTCCGATGAGATTTATGCAAAGTCGAAAAAAGTTTGGGGACTACAAAAGCAAAGGTGTTTCCGATGCAGTATTTATGTCCGGCCGGGACGGCATCAACTGGAGCAACCCGTTTAAAACCGCATGGATTTCGCCCTCGCTAAACGAGCGCACTTGGACCCAAAGGAACTACATCACCGTTTCGGGTATTATTGATTCCGGCGATGAATTTTACTTTTATGTGGAAGAAAGATATATGTGGGACGACTGCGCCATCGTTCGGTATTCCATCCCAAAATACAGATTCGGCTCGATTTATGCGAACAGTGACGGCGGTCGGATGCTCACAAAACCCTTCACCTTCGAAGGCACAGGCTTATTCATCAATTATGCAACATCCGCCGCGGGGCATATTTCGGTCGCAGTTCTTGACGAAAATGAAAAGGATATACCCGGTTTTGGCTTTGAGGCCTGCGGGGAGATTTACGGCAATGAGCTGCAAAAAGAAGTCTTGTGGGACGGTAAGTCTCTCGACGAACTAAAAGGCAAAATAATTAAGCTGTCGATAAAACTCAATGACGCGCATTTGTATGCAATGGGTAAAGCGCAGTAGTGTGTAAAAGGCAGAAGAAAAGGAGAAAAAATGAACGAGAGTAAAACGAACGAGAGTAACGAAATAAAAGAGCCGGGGTGGAACTTGGAAAACACCTATGCCGGTCTGCCGAAAATGTTTTATTCCCTCTTGAACCCAACGCCGGTGGGCGCACCGGAGCTAATCGTTTTTAATAGCCCCTTAGCCGCATCGCTGGGGCTGAGCGTACAGGCACTGCAAAACAAGGATGGTGTGGCCGTGCTTGCCGGCAACAGGATGCCCGAAGGTTCTTTGCCGCTTGCCCAAGCTTACGCCGGCCATCAGTTTGGGCATTTTACTATGTTGGGGGACGGCCGGGCTATCCTGCTTGGCGAACAAATTACGCCCTCGGGTGAACGGGTTGATATTCAGCTCAAGGGTTCGGGCATAACACCCTACTCCCGCGGGGGAGACGGGAGAGCGACACTTGGGCCGATGCTGCGCGAATACATCATCAGCGAGGCCATGCACGCGCTGGGTATCGCCACCACACGCAGTCTGGCGGTGGTGACAACCGGAGAGCCGGTAATTCGAGAAAACCGGCTGCCCGGTGCGGTTCTTACCCGCACATCTGCCGGTCATATCAGGGTCGGCACCTTTGAGTATGCTGCCCGTTTTGGCACTCCGGCAGATCTTCGCGCCCTTGTCGATTACACGCTACAAAGGCATTTTCCGTCAGGTGACCCCACAAAAAACCCCTATCTTTTCCTCTTGGAGCAAGTGATCAAGCGGCAGGCTGAACTAATTGCTAAATGGCAACTGGTCGGCTTTATTCACGGGGTGATGAACACCGATAATATGGCAATAAGCGGGGAAACGATTGATTACGGGCCTTGCGCCTTCATGGATGGCTATGACCCGGCAACGGTATTCAGTTCCATTGATCATCAAGGCCGTTATGCTTATGGCAACCAACCGCATATAGCGGTGTGGAACCTTAGCAGGTTTGCCGAAACGCTTTTGCCACTGCTACACGAGGATGGAGACCGAGCCGTTGAACTCGCCCGGAATGCGGTGACGGGTTTTCGTGATTTATACCAAACTCATTTTCTCGCGGGTATGCGGGCAAAGCTTGGCTTGTTTAACGAAGAACCGCAGGATGAAGCCCTTATTGAAGAGCTCCTTGGGCTGATGCACCAATCTCACGCAGACTACACCAACACTTTCCGTGCACTAACCTTTGAAAAGATGGATGATACAGCCCTGTTTGGTCTTGTGGAATTTGCAAAGTGGAAGGCACAATGGCAGGATAGACTAAGCGGGCAGCCGCAATCAAAAGAAGCCTCACATCAATTGATGCAAAGCTCTAATCCCGCAATAATCCCACGCAACCACCGGGTGGAAGAAGCATTGGAAGCCGCCGTAAAACACGGTGATTATGGGGTGATGACGCGATTACTGCAGGTCCTTTCGAACCCCTTTGCGCATAGCCCCGAGCAAGATGATTACACTAGCTTGCCGCCGCAATCAACCCAGCCTTATCAAACCTTTTGCGGCACTTGACACAGCGCTCAACACGGGGGACGGCAGACTGTTACAAAACTCTTTAAAAACGGCACTAAAAATGATATAATAACCA
>CAZMSM010000107.1:0-4101 GCA_964568955.1 uncultured Eubacteriales bacterium
TCCCCACCGAGAACCGGCACCCCGAAGGCATAGACCGTGCCGTTGTCATTAAACGCGCTGCCAAAGTGATACCCTTGTGCAAATGATGGCGTGACCGCATTCGTTTGCACATCTTTAAACCGAAAGTAGGACTGCCCCGTTTTATTCGGGCGATAATTGTCCCGCACATACTCAAAACGGTACAAGCGCCCGTTTATCACAATCGGTGTCGTTTCCACCATGTCACAGTCTATTGTACCAATTTTTCGGATTTGGGGTTTGCATTTTTTGTTTTCCATATTCAAGCTCCTAATTTCTCATTCAGCTTTACTCACCTTGCGCAACCGGCCTTTTACCGGTGTGTTTTGCAAGGCTTGATAAACCATCTCGCCTTTATTGTTTAATATTTCCACAAAGGTGGATACGTCCAATATATTGATGATTCCAATATCATTGGCTGTCATACCATCAATATTGCACAGGGTACCGACAATGTCCACCGCCCGCATCTTTGTTTTTTTGCCGGCATTGATGTGGAGCTTCATAATTTCTTTGCCAAGTTCCTCTGCTTTGTCCTTTTTAATTTCAGGCACGGTGCTTATTTTATCTTCAAACTGAGCCCTTTGCTCTTCAACGGCTTCTTTTTCGGGTCTGAGTTTCAACTCTATCGTTTTGTCGGTATATTGATGGATAGCGTCCAGAAAGCCGTTCTCATTCGGGGTTACGAAAGTAACCGCGCGCCCCGTGTTTTTTAAACGCCCGGTTCGACCGATTCTATGCACATAGCTTTCACCGTCTTTCGGGATGTCGTAATTGATTATCAGCGATATATCGTCAATATCAATCCCCCGTGCGGCAACATCTGTGGCGATCAGGTAACGAAAAGAACCTTTCTTAAAATCGTTCATCACCGCTAAGCGGTCCCGCTGGTCCATACCACCGTGGATTTTCATGCAGGTGAAGTTGAGTTTGCCGAGTGCTCGGGTCACTTGGTCCACAGCAATTTGCGTGTTGCAAAACACGATACAGCTGTCTGGGTTTTCGATGATTAGAATATCCTTTAAAAGGCCCAATTTTTCCGTCTGATCGACGGTATATCTTTCTTGGCATATTCTTTGCGCCACCGGGTTTTTTTCTTCCACCTCAATACGCAGGGGATTATTCATATGCTTTTTGCACAGCTTGTCTATATCCGCCGGCATTGTTGCCGAAAGCAGCATGGTCACACGCTCTTTTGGCAAAGCGGCAATGATGGTCTCAACAGCGTCAATAAAACCCATGTTGAGCATTTCGTCCGCTTCGTCAATAACCAAGTATTTGATGTTGGTGGTATCCAACGTGCCTCGCTCCAGATGGTCGATAATGCGCCCCGGTGTACCCACAACCGCATGTGTTTTTTGCTTGAGCTCTTTTTCCTGATGGTAAAAGGATGACTTGCCGTAAACCGCCGCCACCTTCAGCCTTTTAAAGCGACCGATATTAAAAATATCTTCCTTGACTTGAATAGCAAGCTCCCTTGTGGGGGTTATAACCAAGGCTTGCGGTTTGTTTTCTTCCCAATCTATCATCTGACAAACGGGTATGGCGAAGGCCGCCGTTTTGCCGCTGCCGGTTTGAGATTTAACAATAACATCCCGCCCCGCGAGCAGAACCGGTATGACTTGCGCTTGCACCTGCGTCGGGCTTTCGTAACTCAACATGCCGATGGCTTTGAGCAAGTCTTCGCTTAAATTAAAATCGCTGAAATTTACGTTTTTCATTTTTCCAACTTTCTAAAAATAAAAATACATTCAAGAAGTTTTTACTGTTCTTCCCAACGGTTCAGTCAAGCACTATCGTCGCATTATTATCCGACATACCGCTGTTGCCGATGAGCGACGAAATAAAAGCGGGAATATCGGAAAGGGCGGCGTTCTTCTTGCCGAGCTTTTTTTCCAATGATTTGACAATCGGTCTAAAGCGTTTGAGTGCTTTCATAAACAGGGTGTGAACCGGCGTGCCCTCAACATAGGGTTCGTCCCCTTCAAACATGTTGCGGACAACTTCCACGCTCGAGTCCCTCACTAAAACTTGTTTTAGCGACGGGTCTACTTTTATCCAAAGTAGCCGGCCCAGCTTACCAAGGGTCAGCTTTTGAATAATTTTACCGGCAAATTTGATAAGCCCCAAATTCTTCGGTTCAGTGCCGGCTTTGCTCATTTTTCTACTAAACCCTTCGGGGTTTTCGACCATGGAGTTAATCGTTGTATTGATCATCCTGTCAAACCGCCAGGCAAAATATTCGTCGGCGGTCATACCGTTTTTATCCCATTCAAAATCTTCAATCCGGGATGATTTTATTTCGACTGTTTTTTCGTCCAAAAAGGTAACTTTTCGGATGGATGCGGGGCAGCCGACCAGTGAACCGGTGCAAACATCGTAAAGGGTCTTCCCTTTTTCGGTTGTTTTCGCATTTATGGTCTGCATATGCATATGACCGGTAAAAACAAGCTGCAAGCCCCAGTCTGCAAGCCTTGTTGACACCTCTTCCCAATTCGTAACAACCGCGTCCCCGAGCATACCCATAATCGGCGAACCAGGCAAAACGGGGTAATGGTTGATGGCGAAGAATACATCGCCTGCGGCTTTGGCGGCATCAATTTGCGTTTTTATCCACTGCATCTGCTCTTCATCAAAGCCATGGAAATCTTTGCAGTTGTCGTCGCAGTTTAAAGCAATCAGGCGGACCCCTTGCGCCAACTGTGCTACATAGGAATATGTCCGCTCGTCAAACGCGAGGTAGTCGGAATATCCATAATCCTTATACAGTTCCAAGAGTTCTTCCCGCTTTGTTCCTTCGACAGGTACCCGTTTATCCCCTTCAAAAGCCATTGGATTATCGTTGTAATCATGCCCGGCGGTTATGACATAAATCCGTTTACCGCACGCTTTGAGCTTTTCAAGTTTTTTAATAAACCCTAAATGGCTTTCTTTTTCCCCGTTAAAAACCAAATCCCCGGGAATAATAACGGTTTGTATTTCCTTGTCGGCGCATAGTGTTTCAAAGGCGGCATCAATAATCGCTCCGGTTTCGGCCAGGCACTTTTGTTCTTTTAAATTAAACCGGTCATAAGCCTCTCCGCTCGCGCCCAGGGAATTCTCAAAATAGTGCGTATCTGTAATCAGGAAAAATGAAAATGGCTTGTGCATAGGGTTCCTCCAAAAATATGTTTTTATTTAAGTTTAAACTGCAACAGTACCGGATTGTGGTCGCTGAACTCAAACCCGGTATCCACATTTTGCACCTTGACAACCTCTACACCCGGCGAAACGAAAAACCCGTCGATAATAATCACAAAGGTTTCGCCTTTGACATAGGGAATGTCGCAATTCCTAGCCGTGGGCACAAGTTGGCCGTCTTGATAATCAATGCACATGGTAATGTCTTCGGGCATCAATTCCACCGGGAACGGCTTTGCCCAGCTAAATTCTGCCTGGCCTTTGCCGTTTAAAAGTTCAGCCGAATTGCCCGGTAGGTCGTGGTTAAAGTCCCCGCCGCAAATGACGTAGTTGCCTTGTTTGATTTTTTCACTCATATCATCGAACAACATTTTCACCTGGTCTGCCCGTATTTGCGGGTCACCACCGTATGCGGACATATGAATATTATAGACAAACAGGTTTTTATCGCCTTGTGTTTCAATCTGGCTCACGGTGTAACAACGGTCCAAATCAACCAGTTTTGACAGACTTGTGGAAATGGGCAGGCTACGCCTGACAGAATCGATTATCCTAAAATCGGACATGGTGACAATAGAGGCTAAGGACTTGCCGTGGGGTTCGGTTAGCGGATAAAACAAATACGCCGAGTCATAATTGACAGCCTTGACCGAATCAACGCCCGGCAGCTTGTCCCTTAACATTTTATACTGGTCAATATGATGGCTACGTGTCGCCTTCAAATCCACCTCTTGAAAAAGCATGATGTCCGCATTGAGGGCGGCAATTGTATCCACAGCACCGTTGACAAGGTTTGTACAACTTTCATTGCTCTTTGCCCGCGACTGGGTCCCGCCGTCCATAAAAAACGTGAAGTCGGGACTGTAGGCACCGAAGCCGATGTTATAGGTGGTCATGGTATAG
>CAZMSM010000108.1:0-4002 GCA_964568955.1 uncultured Eubacteriales bacterium
TGATGCGACGGCATTCAACGGCTTAAAAAAGGGAACCATAACCGGCAAGGGTGTAATAAACAACCGTGTCACAAACCATCTGATGAAAATGCTTGAAAAGAACGGCATCCCAAGCCATTTTGTCGAGGAACTTTCGGAACGCGAAACACTTGTAAAAAAAGTAACTATAATACCGATTGAGGTAATTGTAAGAAATATTGCCGCAGGGTCGCTTTCAAAACGCCTGGGTATTCCGGAAGGTACAAAACTTTCAAAAACCGTGCTCGAATATTCCTATAAAGACGATGATCTCGGTGACCCCATGATCAACGATTACCACATCGCTGCGCTTGAACTCGCAACACCCGAGGAACTTGCGTTAATGGCAGATTATTCTTTTAAAATCAACGTTTTGTTACACAATTACCTCAAAGACCTTAACATTGAACTGATAGATTTTAAACTTGAATATGGCAAAACAAGCGACGGAACCATCATTTTAGCCGATGAAATCTCACCTGACACCTGCCGGTTTTGGGACACTGAAACTCACGAGAAGCTTGACAAAGACAGGTTTAGAAGAGACATGGGTGGCGCGGAAGACGCCTATAAAGAAGTTTTGAAACGATTGTTGGGTGATGAATAGCGGCAAAAAATATCAGACCGGCATACAAAAGTGTTGCAAGACAAACAGCGTATACCCGATTAAAGAAAGGTGATCAGCTTGAACATAGGTAGTGATATAAACAAACTTGGACTTGATGACGGCATCAGGGATATTTTAGAAAATTGCAAAAGCGTTTTCTTCCCAAAAACGCGGGAAGATATTATAAGACTCGCTTTAGGAAAAGAAAACGGAGATACATTTAATGTTGAATATGAGGTACAAGGCCGAGGGATCATTACTGAAGTTAATGTCACGAGGTGCAAAAACGGGATAGCGGTTAACTATATTGACGACTATATGCGAAGGCGGGATCCCGATTGCCTTTTGGTCGCCGACGAGTTTGATTCCGACAAACCAAAATACGATGATGTTTACAACGATGATTTTGAGCCCTTGCGTCAGCAAACTTTTGAATGGCTGAAAAACCAGGAATTGATTGTGTTTGCGTTCATGGCGGGCGGATATGAGTTTGGTTATGACGCCCTACTCATCGCGCCGATCAATGCAGCTTTTTTTGCCGGAGGTCTTGCGGATTTGCAAGGTTTTATAAGCATCGCAGAGCTTAGAAAAGATTTTTCACCTAAAGCCATTATTTTTCTTGCGCCACCTTTCCGGCATACACATTTTGAAGGCAAGCAGATTGTCATTCACAACCGTTTACCGGGAATGCATGAACTCTTTTCCTATAACCTCTATCCCGGGCCAAGCGCTAAAAAAGGCATTTACGGTGTGTTGCTGAATATCGGCGAAAACGAGGGTTGGGTTACAGTGCATGCCTCCACTGTAAAAGTTATTACTCCTTATGACAACGAAATTGTAATCATGCATGAAGGAGCCTCCGGCGGCGGAAAAAGTGAAATGATTGAAAACATTCACAGAGAGCCAAACGGAAGAATTCTGCTGGGCACAAACATAGTAACAGGAGAAAAAAGTTATCTGGATATTAAAGAAACATGTGAGTTGCGGCCTATTACCGACGACATGGCTTTGTGCCATCCAAAAATGCAAAACGGCAGCAATAAACTAACGGTTAAAGATGCGGAGCAAGGTTGGTTTTTAAGGCTCGACCATATTAAGTGTTACGGCACAATTCCACAGCATGAAAAAAGATTTATCCACCCTCCGGAACCGCTTATTTTTCTAAATATTCAGGGGGTCCCTAACTCCACGTGTTTGGTTTGGGAACACACGCTCGATTCGGACGGCATTCCCTGCCCAAACCCTAGGGCCATTCTGCCGCGTCGTTTGGTACCGAATGTAATTGATGAACCGGTTGAAGTCGATGTACGAAGTTTTGGTGTGCGTACTCCACCATGTCTAAAAGAAACCCCATCTTACGGTATTATCGGTTTATTCCATATTTTACCGCCCGCTCTTGCTTGGCTTTGGAGGCTTGTTGCCCCAAGAGGCCACAACAATCCAAGTATCACAACCACCGTTGGTATGAGCAGCGAAGGTGTTGGCTCCTATTGGCCGTTCGCTACGGGCGAAATGGTTAAACAGGCTAATTTATTGCTGGAACAGATTGTCACATCATCAAATACGCGATATATCCTTTTACCGAACCAGCATGTAGGTGCATACGAAGTCAGTTTTATGCCGCAATGGATTGCACGAGAATACATAGCCAGAAGAGGCGGCGCAAAATTCAAATTAGAACATTTGAAAGAATCAAGATGTTCTTTGCTTGGCTATTGTTTGGATTCCCTTAAAATTGATGGTCAGTATGTGCGAAAAGCCTTTTTGCAACCGGAAACGCAATCAGAAATCGGTCTTGAAGGCTACGATGAAGGCGCAGAAATTCTTATAAGTTTTTTTAAATCGGAAATCGAAAAATTCAACACATTAAAGTTGGATCCGTTAGGCAAAAAGATAATAAAAGTCTTTTTAAATAACGGAAGCTTAGAGGACTATATTAATCTGATTCCGATGAGGTATTAGTATGTCGGAAAACACAAGTGATGCTTTTCACCGATCACTCACCGGTTTTCTCGACTTTATTCCCGCAGTATCCGGTTTAATCGGCAAAATTGCTCTTGCCTCGTCTTTCGCTTATGTTTGGGCACAAGAATTAGGAATATCATCACCTTCCTTTGTCTTTGAAAATGTAAGACTTGAGGTGATAATCGGCAGCACAGTAGCGTTGCTTTCAGCTATAGCTTTGCCCAACATTGCGCCGCCCGGAACCTTGGCTCCTCTCATTGTTATGATCCCCACTATGGCTAGATTCGGCGTGCACCCTTTTATATTGAGCATTATGATCGGAATAATCGGTATTGTTAGTGTGAAAACAAAACTGTTTGAAAAGCTTGTCGATATTTGCGGCAGTATTGGCAGATCAAGTCTTGCGCTTGTTTTCGGGGTATCCGGCGTAATCATGTGTATAAAGAATCTGTTGTTATTTTTCAGTGGCAACCTAATGCATTTCTTGACGCTTATCGTTTTACTCGGGGCAACCTACGGTATTTTATATCTAATTAAACAAGCGTGGCTGATTATTCCCGTTGCTGCGTTTTTTTCCCTGTTGCTGCCTTATTCGTTCGGGATGCGTTTTGATTTGCATACCGCTTCAGGCCCTGTGAATTTCAGCCCTTTTTATTGGTGGAACGACATGTGGCAAACAGGTTTCGGGCTAAACAGCCTCACTATGCTTAAGACTTTGCCTTTTGCCATCTTCGCAATTCTTCTTTGGGCAATTGACACCGTTTCAATAACAGCACTAATTGATACAAACTATAGCAACAAAGAAAAGAAAGCGGAAATTGATTTAAACAAGTCTTTCATCATTGTCGCAATTAGAAATATAGCCGGCGGTCTATGCGGTGGCGCACAAACGAGCTCATTGTGGCGAAGTTTTTTAATACCACTTTTTATGATGAAGAGGCCGATTCGACAGGCCGCAATCTTGCTTGGGATACTCGGCATCCTTGCAGGTGTCACATCGTTACCGATAAAAGTCATGTCATTTCCCCCGCTTGTCTGGAGCGTTCTTCTTTTCGGCATTTTTGTGCCGTTTGTTATTGCCGGAATAAAAACCATGGGGAAAATTGAAACATTCGCTCAAAAGAGCGCGACAATTGTTTTTGCCGCCGCCGGCATAATCTTTAGTCCGATTTTAACTTGGGTGGCTTCAATTTGTCTTGAAAAGATTATGTCCCGCAAACACATAGTTAAATGATTATCTTGGCCGTAAATTGGCTGCCTAGACCGTCCTCCAAAGGTTGACAATTCAGTGTCTGTAATGTACTATTATGTCAACAAAAACTGCGAAAGGATGCTTCAAATGGCAGATAAAAAATACGTCCTCGCACTTGACCAAGGGACAACCAGTTCACGCTCTATCATTTTCGATAAGG
>CAZMSM010000109.1:0-3906 GCA_964568955.1 uncultured Eubacteriales bacterium
AAAGAACAACCCCTGTAAATAAAACTCAAAAAAATAGAGAAAAAGACATGCTCATTGAAAAACAGCTTCGCTTGGCAGGCATATTTATGTCCGCACAGGAGTTTGCTTCTATCAAGATGACATTTATGATGGTAACACTCATTATTTCTGTTTTTGCTCTTTTATTACCGTTTGATTTGCTTATCAATATTTTTATATTTATAATTTTAGCACTCATCAGCATTATCGGCCCCTCTTTTTTTCTCAAGTCAAAAGTCAAAGGCCATCAGGAAAAGATTCGTGAGCAATTACCGGATGCCATGGATTTGCTCAGCGTTTGTATTGAAGCCGGCCTAAGTTTTGACATTTCCCTGATAAAAGTGGCGGAAAAACTGGAAGGACCTTTTATTGACGAGTTGATGATTGTTCACCGCGAAATTCAAATGGGGCGCACCCGCCGCGAGGCTCTGCAAAACATGATAGCTTGTACGGATATTTCCGAACTGAAAACCTTTGTTTCCGCTCTTGTACAAGCAGAACAGCTTGGCATTCCGATTATCAATGTTATGCGAATCCAGTCCGCACAGCTGAGAATGGTGAGAAAACAACAAGCGCAGGAAAAAGGACTGAAGGCTCCCATCAAAATTCTTATTCCAATGATGTTATTCATATTCCCCGTGGTTTTTATCATTTTGTTGGGGCCCACGGTCATCAACACAATAGAACAATTTGCTAAATAGTAATTAACAAGAATGAAAGCGGTACTTGCTGTGAGTGATGTGAAGGTACACCTAAATAGTCGGGAGCTTGTTCTAAAGGTTGAACTGGCGGACAGCTTTTTAAAACGCTTTAAGGGGCTTATGTTTCGAAAATCCATGCCCTCGGATTATGCCCTGCTCCTGTCGCCCTGCAACGCTATTCACACTTTTTCCATGCGCTTTCCCATTGACGTGGTGTATTTAGATAGGGATTCTAGGGTTGTTTATATAGAAAAATCAATGCTGCCGAATAAAATCGGCAAAACGATAAAAGCGGCTGTAAAGGTATTGGAGTTAAACTCCGGCGTGGCCGAAGAGTTGGGTATAAAAATGGGCGATACACTTGAAATTGTCAGATAGTGTTCAAAATAAATCCTACAAAAAAGTAACAAAGAAAAGGTGCGATTATGGAGCATAAAAATGATAATACGGAATATGAGATTATCGATGTGCCGGCAGTTGAACCTGCGACAGATGCGGCAAAAAATGGGCATGGGGACGAAGGCTTTTCCCCTGCGGGTATTGCAACTTTTAAGAAGGTATTCCGGGGCTTTGACCCCAAAGCGGTCAATGAGTATATAGAAGTGCTCAGTGCAAACCTTGCCGGCGCGCAACGGGTTTTTGACGTGCAAAGCGACGAGCTTAAAAGCAGCCTTACACTGATTTCGCGCGAAAGGGATAATTTAAAAGCGGAGTTAACCGAGATGGCAGGTAAAGCTGCGGCATACGAACAAAAGCATGCCGAGTGTGAGGAAAGCATACGGGAGCTCACTGCGGTCAAGGCTGAAAATGCTCAGTTACAAGAGCGTGTGAATGCCTTGTTCTCCAAACTTGAACTTTGTAAAAATTTAGCGGCGGAAAACCGTGAACACCGCAACAAAGCTGCGGAAATTGAGATAGAACGCAAGCACATGGAACAGCAAAAGGCTTTGCTCGCTGCGGAAATAGCAGAGCTTAGGGAAGAAAACACAAAACAAGCCTATGAATTTGCCGAGCAGAAGAAAGAGATTGAGACACAATTTTTAAACGAGAACTTACGCCGCGCGGAACTCATGCAGTTGCACACCTACCATGTCGCTAAAACGGACGAGCTGATAAACGAAATGGCCAAACAGTTTAAACTAGCGAAAAAATCACTGGATGAAATGGAAACAAAACAATAACAATGGACTCTCTCTTTTTTGAAAGGAGCGTAGGTTATGAAAAAGTATGTTGCTCGCTGGAGGCGGGAAGACGGGGCGGTTGCCATCATTATGGCTTTCGCCATGGTCGTCTTGCTCGGTTTTACGGCACTTGCGGTTGATTATGGATTATACTATGCAAACAAGGCACAGTTGCAAACAGCTGTTGATGCCGCTGCGCTTGCCGCATGCCGCAAACTACCAAACACTTCGCAGGCTACTTTGACCGCAAAAGAGTATGTTGAAAAAAACGGTTTCACACAGGAAAACATCTCGGTCACATTCCTAGATGATAATAGTTCAATCAAAGTAACGGGGAACAAACAGCAAACGGCATTTTTTGCCGGCATATTTGGTATTAAACAACTTGATTACAACTGCTCGGCAACCGCATCATCGGTGCGTACATCACTCGGGCCGGCATTCAATTACCTAATATATTCCGGCAATACACACCCGGAACAGCCCGGATATGGTAGTTTTAGTGTCAGGTTGCAGAACGTTTGTACTTTCAGTGGCTTGACCAACTGGGTATTTGGTAGTGTGCATTCTAACTTCAACCTTGATGCCAATACCAGCAATATTGTTGGTATCGGAGAGGCTGTCGGCACTGTTGTAGGCAATAACATTCTATATAAAATTCCGGGACAAGGGTTAATCCCAATGCCGGACTTCTCCATGTACAAAGCCCAAATGAAGGCGGAAGCCATTGCGGCCGGCCAGTATTACAGCGGCAACTTTTCCAGTGCCAATTCATCATTCGTTAATGTGACAGCGCCGCTGTATGTAGAGGGCGATGCTGATTTAAACGGTATCTCGTTCAGCGGCAAGGGTACCATTTATGCCGGTGGTCAAATAACAATGACCGGGTCGGGCGGTAATTATGATTCGCGCAGTAAGATTTGTATGTATTCGGATTATACTTCAAAGAGGAAGTCAGATGCAGCAATCGACTTTGCCGGGTCAGGAAAAAACTTTACGGGCATCCTTTACGCGCCGAACGGGTCAATTCTTGTTACCGGTTCTAACTATACGTTTAAGGGCAACGTTATCGGCAGAGTAGTTGACATTGGTGGCTCAAATAAGCGGTTCTATGGTGCAGAAAATATTGCGGAAAGTTTTCCATACAGCACCAATGTTTCCGTCGCGCTTGTACAATAACCTTTCGTAGTTTTACACGTTCGGGATGTTGCTGCAGAGATATCGGGCAGGAGAACAAATATGAAGAAATATATCCTTAATAGAATTATTAAGGCATTGTTAGTGATGGCACTTACGATGTCTGTAGCCTTTGCCATCGTTTTGACAGGTCTTGCAGTCGGCGTGATTGTCCCGGCGAATTACAGCAATGACGAACGGTCAAAAATCGCCGCCCTAAATACTGAAAGCTTGCTGACACCGGTGCCGGGTTCCGGCTGTGTTATCAATAACGAGGAAGGCTTCATATACGGATTGGCGCAAGGGTTTTCAACATTAGTCGGCTATGTCAATGTTGCAAGCGGGTATGAATTAGCTTATGTCCCGACTGAAAACGGTTTCGGAACGGGGACGGTTGTCAATGTCATAAATGGCGGAGTTGCCGAGAGTTACACGATTGTAATCTTCGGTGATGTAAGCGGTGACGGCAATATTGACAGCACCGATGCCGGGAAAATAGTTGATTATGAAAATCACATAGAAATTTGGGACCCAACAGACGACACTGCATACCTTATGGCGGGCAACGTCAACCCCGACGACAGTAGAGACAGCTTAGATGCCGGCATCATTATTGATTTTGAAAACCATAAAATTGGCATCAACCAGACGACGGGGCTTTCGTATTCAAGCATAATAACATTTGACAGTGCCGGTGGGACACCAGTTACTTCGGTGACGGGGCATATAGGCGATTCAGTTCTTCATCCTGCTGACCCTTCAAAAACGGGATACTCCTTCACTGGGTGGCTGCCGGCGATACCCGCAACTTTCACCGGTGGTAATGTAAC
>CAZMSM010000110.1:0-3827 GCA_964568955.1 uncultured Eubacteriales bacterium
AAAATAAATTGGCAAAGTTACCTGATTGAATATAAATTTGAAATAAGCTAACGTGGCAAGAGTATAGCCGATGCGGCAAGAGCAGAGCCCTTGCCCTACAACGAGGAAGATGCTTTCGCATTTAAATCAGTACCTTCGATAAAGCAAAATGTTGTTTCAATGTGGGCGCGGGAAACGGTGGGTGTTCGCCCGCGTCCTTCCCGCGTCCCTCCTTAGCAAACTGAGCATTGTAGAAACAGAAAAAATTTGTTATAATCCAACAAGAAAGCCAAAGCCTTTTCCTCTCACGTAACAGCCGGGGCATAAAATTTGGAGTTGATTACAAATGAGTAAGCTAAAAATGCAAGAAACCAAAGAACTTAACGCCTACTTTTTGCCGGGAACCTTTGTCATTGATGAAGGGGAACACCATCCGACACAGATGCTTAAAACCTGGGTTGACGCATTTGATGCGGACAAATACAGCGCATTATTCCACTTGGGGTTTTTAACCAAGGAGAGTTGGTTTTCGCCTTCCATAGAATATTTGTATCATATTGCACAGCGGCTGATAAAAAAGCTGAGCCAACAACCCGGGATTGAATTGAGTCGTGATGCCGTACAAGTTGATTTAACACAAGACGAGCTTTGTCGCATCAAGGAAGCCTTGCCGTTTGTCATTGGCATGGAATATGTCGACGATGCTTGGATTAAAACCCTATGGGACGCACTATTCGCTGTTTTCAGGCTGGAAATTAAAAATTTTGACGGTACGGTGGCCGCCTATTTTGCCGGGTACAACGCCAACATCAATGTAGTGGGAAGGGTATTCTTTCACTTGGTCGAAAACAAAGAGGAGCTGTACCCCTTCGCCTTTATGGCCACGTATTCAACAAAGCCGGTCAAAAGTAAAAAAACAGTGCATACGCCGTTGAAAAACGCGATAAAAGAATTTGATGGTGACGAAAAGAAACTGCTATCGCTTATTTCAACAGTCATCAAGGCCGCGGAAAAGAGCAACTTTATTTCAGCGTTAATGGAAAGCGGAGAATTGTTTGCACCGCTAAAAATGACAGCTGAAGAGGCCTACACCGTTTTAAAGGAAATGCCAATTTACGAAGAAGCGGGCATTATGTGCAGGGTGCCGGATTGGTGGCGCAAAAGCAATCATTCGCTTTGTATGTCTGTTAAGATTGGCGAAAAAAAGCCATCCAAGGTGGGGTTAAAAGCCCTTATGGATTTTTCACCGTCGTTATATATAGGGGACGATTCCATAACGGAACAAGAATTAAGAGCTTTTTTAGATATGGCAGAAGGGCTCATTCAATACAAAGGCAAATGGGTTGAAATTAACAAAACAAAATTGCAAGCAGTCCTTGAAGCGTTTGAAAAGGTAAAAGATTTTTCGGATGAAGAAGGCATATCCCTTGGGGATGCAATGAGGTTGGAACTGAATATGAATAAGATACTGGATGTTTCAATTGATGAGATTGACGTTTCGGTATCAAACGGGGAATGGCTCCGTACAATGAAGGAAAGTTTAATGTGTCCCGACAAAATCCAAGAGGTGGACATTGAACCTTCGTTTCATGCAACATTACGAGCGTATCAAGAAATTGGCTACCATTGGCTCAACCAGATGGCGCAATTGGGCTTTGGTGCCTGCTTGGCGGATGACATGGGGCTTGGCAAAACGGTTCAAATGATTGCTTTTTTGGAGTATCAAAGAATACACGTCGGCGGGCAAGCCCTTCTTATCTTACCCGCATCGCTCATTGGCAACTGGCAGAAGGAAGTTGAAAGGTTTGCGCCCGATATGCCCTATCAAATTCTGCATAAAAGCGATTTAAAAAGCTCACAATCAATCGAAATCAGAGAGAACGGTTTTCTGTACATCACCACCTACGGCATGGCGGTTCGCTTGGAACTGCTAAAGGACAGAAAATGGAATTACCTGATTTTAGATGAAGCGCAAGCGATAAAAAACCCCGGAACCAAACAGACAAAGGCTATCAAAGCAATCCCGGCGAAAATGCGTATTGCCATGACGGGAACACCGATTGAAAACAGATTAAGCGACCTATGGTCTTTGTTTGACTTTTTGAACCAAGGGTTGCTTGGCACAACAAAAGAATTTACCGATTTTACAAAAGAACTTGCCGATAACACCTTCGGTTATGCCAAGCTTCGCAAGATGATTCAACCCTTTATGCTCAGAAGATTGAAAACGGATAAGAACATCATTGCCGATTTGCCGGATAAGCTGGAAATGACTACCTACACAACCTTGACAAAAAAACAGGTTGCCCTGTACAAACAGTTGATTGAACAGGTTGCGGAAAAATTAGAAGAATCCCAAGGCATTGAGCGAAAAGGACTTGTCTTAGCCAGCATTATGAAGTTTAAGCAAATTTGCAATCACCCGGACCAATATCTCGCCAGAGAAGACTTTAAACCCGAACAAAGCGGCAAGTTTGAACAGCTCAGGGAAATCTGCGAAACTATTTATGAAAAACGGGAAAGGGTTATTGTGTTCACACAATTTAAGGAAATGACCGAACCCATTTCGGATTTCCTCAGTGAAATATTCTCGAAAAAAGGGTTTGTGCTTCATGGAGGGACACCTGTAAAACGCCGCAGTGAGATGGTCGAACAGTTTAACGCGGAGCATTACATACCGTACATGGTGCTGTCTGTTAAAGCCGGTGGTGTAGGCCTTAATTTAACCGGTGCCAATCATGTTATTCATTTTGACAGGTGGTGGAACCCGGCGGTCGAAAACCAAGCAACAGACCGCGCCTTTAGAATTGGTCAGACGAAAAATGTCATGGTGCACAAATTTGTCACACAAGGCACGATAGAAGAAAAGATTGATGCAATTATTGAAGAAAAGCAGAAGCTATCGGGGGATATTTTAAGTGCCGCCGGCGAAAAGTGGATTACCGAGTACAGTAATGAAGCACTTCTTGAAATATTTGCGTTAGGCGGTGATGCGTAATGGGTAATGGTAGATTTCCAAAGTATGAATCGGCTGCGGAAAAAAGGGCGAAGGCAAGCAGGAGCCTTGGAAAACTTAAAAAGAAAAACCCCGACATTGAGCCCATCATCATAGAAGGCAGGGCACTCGCAAAAAACTGGTGGGGCAAGGCCTGGAATTTAAATTTGGAGAGCTATGCGGACTATGAAAACCGGATTGCAAGGGGCAAAAGCTATGTTCGAAGCAATGCGGTTTTGGATTTAAAAATATTGAAAGGGCAAGTAGTGGCAAAGGTACAAGGGAGCCGAGTAAAGCCCTATGATGTTGAGATTGTAATTGATACGATAAATAATGAGAAGTGGGAGCAAGTCACCGCATTATGCAACCGCAGAATCGATTCGTTGGAACAACTAATTGAAGGGAAATTCCCAAAAGAATTAGAGGTTTTATTTACAGAGCGAAAGTACGGTATGTTTCCATCCCCGAAAGAAATTCATTTTGCCTGTAGTTGCCCCGATTGGGCCTACATGTGCAAACATGTGGCAGCGGTATTGTACGGGGTCGGCGCCAGATTAGATGTGAATCCCATGCTTTTCTTTGAACTCAGAGCCTTGGATGGTCAAGAACTGGTCCGAAAATCGATGGAGAAAAAGCTGGACAGCATGATGAAAAACGCAGGTAAAAAAAGCAAAAGAGAAATTGCGGACAAGGATATATCAACGATATTCGGGTTGTAGGAAGAACGAAGCAAATCCTGCTCGCTCGAGTTTTTCGTCCCCGTAGGGCGAAACATAGGGCAATCATTTGCCCGCATTAAAAAAACAAAAATCGAGCAAACCCGTAGGGCAAGGGCTCTGCTCTTGCCGAAGCC
>CAZMSM010000111.1:0-1243 GCA_964568955.1 uncultured Eubacteriales bacterium
AAAGCTGTGCGGTCACTTTTTAGGCAAAATATTACAGTCTCTCGTATCTGTCAAAGGTGAAGGTCAACCCCTTGCTTTCAACGGGTTCCGACCTTTCTGCCAGGTGCCACTCTTTAAGGGCAGCAAGGTTGGGAAAGTGTTTGTCCGCCTTAGCTTCGGCATTAAAATGTGTTATGTACGCCACTTGGCAATAAGGTAGCAGCAACTCATATATTGCTTGGCCGCCCACAACAAACACGTCGTCAGGCTCAAATTGCCTTATTAGCTCCAGCAGTTTTTCAAGGCTGTGGCAAATCGTAACGCCTTCAATCTGCAACCCTTCTTTGTCCGACAAAACGATGTTTGTCCTGTCTTTTAACGGTTTTTGATTTGGCAGGGAATAAAAAGTGTTTTCACCCATGACAACGATTTTTCCAATCGTTTTTTCTTTAAAATACCGCATATCCTCCGGTACATGGAACAGTAAATCGTTTTCATACCCGATACCCCAATTATTATCAACTGACACAATCGTATTCATATTGCACCCATTCTTTTCGAAATTATCAAAAATTAAACTTTATATTGCAACCGGAATTTTTATTTTAAAATCATGAAATTTATAATTGTCAACCAAAAAGCTGTCTGTTGAAAACTTATAAAAATCATCTACGCTTTTGTCCATCGAAAAAGTAGGCGCCTCAAAAGGCTCTCTGGCGATAAGCTCCTCAACAATCGGTATATGGCGGTCATAAATATGCGCGTCTGCAATCACATGCACAAGCTCGCCCGCCTCAAGCCCGCTCACTTGTGCAAACATATGCAGCAGCGCAGCGTATTGGCACACATTCCAGTTATTAGCGACCAGCATATCTTGCGAACGCTGGTTCAAAATACCGTTGAGCTTGTTGCCGGTCACATTGAACGTCATGCTGTACGCACAAGGGTACAGTTGCATTTCATTTAAGTCGTGGTGATTATAGATATTGGTGATAATTCTTCGGCTTAATGGGTTGTTTTTCAAATCTAACAGAACCCTATCCACTTGGTCAAACCATCCCTCGCTATACTTATGCTCTACACCGAGCTGATAACCGTAAGCCTTACCGATACTTCCTTGCTTGTCCGCCCAAGCATCCCAGATGTGACTGTTTAAATCGGCAATGTTATTGGATTTTTTTTGCCAAATCCAAAGCAATTCATCAATGGCATTCGTGAAGTTTGTTTTGCGGATAGTGATTAGGGGAAACTCCCGGGCCAAATC
>CAZMSM010000111.1:1343-3674 GCA_964568955.1 uncultured Eubacteriales bacterium
AAGTAAGACTTGTTTTATTTGATCAAATAGTTATAATAGGAAAGGTAACAAAGTGAAGCTAAGCGAAGCAAAGCAAACTAAATTAAATTAAATCAAGAACAGTTGGAGGCTCACTATGAACAGGCTTGAAATTGAAAAAATTTACAAATCCTCAAAAACCTATGCAAACACGAGCGTTTGTATTTGCGGTTGGGTCAAAACCATCCGAGATTCCAAAGAACTCGGTTTTATGGAAATTAACGACGGTAGCAGTTTTAAAGGCTTGCAAGTCGTTTTCGAAGCAAAAAAAGTGAATAATTTTAAAGAGATTGCCAAACTGAATGTCGGTGCTGCAGTTTGCGTTTCCGGCTCCCTGATTTTAACCCCACAGGCAGGGCAACCGTTTGAAATCAATGCGGACAGTATTACAATAGAGGGGCAGTCCTCACCGGATTATCCCCTGCAAAAAAAGCGCCATACACTCGAGTATTTGCGCACCATCAGTCATCTTCGCCCGCGTACCAATACCTACAGCGCGGTGTTTAAAATTCGTTCGGTGGCCTCTTACGCAATACACAGCTTTTTTATGGAAAACGATTTTGTTTATGCCCACACGCCGCTGATTTCCACCAGTGATTGCGAAGGAGCGGGGGAGATGTTCCGCGTAACGACCCTTGACCTTGAAAAAACACCATGTCTTGAAGATGGAACGGCAGATTATTCGGAAGACTTTTTTGGTAAGCCGGCATATTTAACCGTTTCCGGTCAACTTCAGGCGGAGGCCATGGCCCATGCTTTTGGTAAAGTGTATACCTTTGGCCCGACCTTCAGGGCGGAAAAATCCTATACCCAACGCCATGCCGCGGAGTTTTGGATGGTTGAGCCGGAAATTGCTTTTGCGGATTTAGACGACGATATGGCATTGGCTCAAGCAATGATGAAATATGTTTTGAACTATGTGCTCGAAAAATGCCCGGATGAACTGACCTTCCTCAATAAGTTTTATGACAAGGGACTGATAGAACGGCTCAACACCGTTACAAATTCCGATTTTGCCCGCGTCACTTACACAAAAGCGGTTGAAATGTTGGAAGAGCATAACGATGAATTTGAATATAAGGTGCATTGGGGTTGCGATTTGCAAACCGAGCATGAGCGCTTCCTGACCGAACACATTTTTAAATGCCCTGTGTTTGTGACTGATTACCCAAAGGAGATAAAAGCCTTTTACATGCGACTGAATGACGATGGCAAAACAGTTGCGGCGATGGATCTTTTGGTGATGGGCATTGGCGAAATCATCGGAGGCAGTCAGAGGGAAGAGCGCCTTGATGTGCTCACGCGTCGTATTGAAGAGTCGGGGCTTACGCCGGAGGATTATTGGTGGTACTTGGAGCTACGGCAGTACGGTGGCACCAAACATTGTGGTTTCGGTCTCGGATTTGAGCGATTGATTATGTACATGACCGGTATTTCCAACATTCGGGATGTTATCCCCTTTCCCAGAACCACAGGTTCGGCAGATTTTTAAAAAAATAATATTGTTAATGCATACCGCCTCAAAACACTCGTGCGAGGCGGTATGATTTTGTCACTATTGCAAGAAATAAAATATAAACTTGCAAAAACAAAGGGAATGATATATAATTACCGCTAATATCATTAAATTATGGAGATTATAAAAAATGAAATTTCAAGACTTTTCAAAATCACAACTTGAAGAAATGTTCGCCGGTTTGCAAGCAGAGTATGCGCTTATTAAAGCAAAGGGGCTTCAGCTTGATATGTCAAGGGGTAAGCCGAGTGCCGACCAACTGGATATATCCCTTGGCGTGTTGGACGAACTAAATTCAAAAAGTGGAACAAAAGCGGCAGATGGGACGGATTGCCGCAATTACGGCAACCCCGACGGTATTGCGGAGTTTAAAGCTGTTTATGCTCAACTGCTCGAGGTCAGTCCCGATAATATTATCGTCTGCGGTAACTCCAGCCTCTCTGTCATGTTCGACTACATCTCTCAATGCATGACACATGGCGCAGGTTCGACCCCATGGATGTTGCAGGGTAAAATCAAATTCCTCTGCCCCGTACCCGGTTACGACAGGCACTTTTCAATATTGGAGTATTTTGGTATTGAAATGATTAATGTGCCAATGCTTGACGACGGTCCGGACATGGATTTGATGGAAGATCTTGTTAAAGACAGCAGTGTCAAGGGGATGTTCTGTGTACCGAAGTATTCAAATCCCGAAGGCAAGACCTTTTCGGACACGGTTGTCCGCCGTATTGCCGCGCTAAAACCTGCTGCGCCTGATTTTAGAATTATTTGGGATAATGCATACAGCGAGCATG
>CAZMSM010000112.1:0-2208 GCA_964568955.1 uncultured Eubacteriales bacterium
TAATCCATAAACAACCCAACACAATCACCGAGCCTCGGCTAAAAAGCCGGGGCTCGGCTTATTCAAATTGCAAGACTACCAAAATACAACCTATAGTTGTTGTCAAAATGCATATATTGATTGACATGCACACCTTTAACATGTTATATTAACTCAGAACAATATAGTGTTTGTGGCTTTGGTCGCAAGGTTGCGGTTGGGCAAAAGAAAGGGAGACGAAACGAAGAATGTTTGATAGGATAAGAAAGTTTATCGAAAACAACAGAATTTTTATCCCCTTGATGAGCGTTTTAGGTGCGCTCCTGATTGTGTTTTCAATCGGGTCGCTTATTATGAATAACCGGTACAAAGCGCTTTCTGTCAGGTACGACGCATCCTTAAACGAATTTAACCAAGCGAACAAAAAACTGTATGACGAAAACATGGTCGCTTTTGAGAAAATCCTTTTGGGCAGTTTTTCGGAAAAGCAGCTTGTCCGTGTCGCGCAGAAAAACACAAAATACGGCATATCCATTAATGGAGAGCCATTAGGGAAGAACGAAAGCATTGTCTATTCGGAAAGGCCCACCGTTGCCGTCCTTTTATCCGAGAACTATGGCAAAGATGCCCTTAGTTACTTGCCGCGTAGCGTACTGGATAAAGGCAATATCATCAACCTTGCCAATGCCCCTTCTTTGATTAAGGTCACGTATGGTGAAGGAACGATGGAAAACAATATTTATGATTTTTACTACGGTAAAACCTTATCTTACTTAGTGAGCGGCCTGAAACCGGGCGATATCGTCACCATAGAGATTGCGCCGGAAATTGCGGCAGCGATGGAAATGGAAGACAACATCGTTGAAATCATCTACAACAAAGAATATGTAGAAGAGAGCTGATAAGATGCGAGATAAAGATAACATTAAAAAGAATGAAGCGCAGCTGGAAAATATGGAGCCCGATAGCGGCATTTTCCCTCAAACAGACGACAACGAAGCGGTGGACAAACATCCCTTGCGTTGGAGCATTCTGCGCATTATAGCGGCTATCGTGCTTATCCTTGCGGTCATAGCTACCGGGGCTATTTTGTTTGTCAGCATTAACAAATATTACTCGACCTCAAAACAAACCGACAATTATTTTAGCAAGGCCGCGGCTATTGAAAACGACATCAAAACAAACCTTCCTAAATTGAACGATAAGTTCGCCTTAGAGAGGCTCGATTCCTTTTTCTCGAAAGACGAGGTATATTCTTTCGCGTATAACCTGTGGCAATACGAGCTACAGGTAAACGGCAAACCAATCCCTTCGACTGAAACGTTGACGATTGCACCGGGGGACGAAATCAGCATCAAAGAGGCGCTTGACGAAACAATGCTGCCGCCGGAGTTTTTGGCCTATGGTAATTTGACAAGAGGCGACGTGAACGACTCCCTCAAAAATCACTTTTCCTTGAACAAGAAAACATACATCCTTAATGAAAAAAAAGACAAACTCTCCACAATATATAAGGTTGAAGACCTTTCCCTTGAAAAGGGGGAAAGCTTTAACCTGCTTTTATCCGTCCAGCTGCAGGAAAGGCTAAATTTTGAGCGGGACGTTATTGTCGTAACCGTTAAATAACAATCGGACAAGCAAGAGTGCTTAAAGCTTCATTTTGTACAAAAAATGGAGCTTTCTTTTTAGATAAGCCGGAATTTCACATCGAAGGTTTCTCGGTATTCATACGCTTGACTCAAAACAGGGATTGTTGTAAAATATAGGCAAAGATAAGCATGGTAATAAAGAAACAGAGCGTTTTCTCTTATCAATAAAAAGATGGATTGGAGCGCATGGAATGGGAAAAGACAGGATACACCTCGCTTCGCCCCATATGAGCGACGAAGGCTACGAAAAAGAGTATATTAACGAGGCGTTTGACACAAATTGGATTGCGCCCCTTGGGAAAAATGTAACCGAGTTTGAAAATGAACTGGCAAGCTTCGTCGGCATCGGATACGCGGCGGCATTAACATCCGGAACAGCCGCCATTCACCTTGCACTCAAAGCTGTTGGAGTCGGGAGCGGAGACATTGTTTTTTGCCCGTCGCTTACTTTTTCCGCCACGGCAAACCCCATTATCTACCAGAACGCCATCCCGGTTTTTATCGACTCCGATTTTGAAACATGGAACATGGACCCCGATGCCTTGGAAGAAGCTTTCGAGAAGTACCCACAGGTAAAAGC
>CAZMSM010000112.1:2308-3410 GCA_964568955.1 uncultured Eubacteriales bacterium
GCAAGGTTTTGGGCAACCCAGTCAAGGGACAAGGCGCCGCATTACCAGCACAGCGAGCTCGGCTTTAATTACAGGATGAGCAATGTGCTCGCAGGTATCGGGCGTGGGCAACTGAAGGTCTTGGCGCAACGGGTACAAAAAAAGCGGGAAATATTTGATTTTTATAAAAAATCTTTTAGATCCCTTGAGGGCATCGAGATGATGCCTGTGAAGGATACAGATGTATCAAACTGTTGGTTAAGCTGTATCTATTTAAGCGGGAAAGTAAAGCCGCAAGCTGTTATTGCCGCGCTGGAAGCGGAAAATATTGAATCCAGACCGATTTGGAAGCCGATGCACATGCAACCGTTTTTTGACGATTGTGACTTTATTGGCGGCGATGTTGCGCAGAAGATATTTGAAAACGGTGTTTGCTTGCCTTCCGATACAAAGATGACGGATGAAGATTTAAATAGGATTGTTGATGTAATTAAAGGTTTATGGTGAAAATGCAAGTGTCGAAGATAACGGAAAACAAAACATCCGAAAACCGTGCCTCAAAACCTCGGATATATAAAAGGTTTTTTAAACGTCCAATCGATATTATTTTGTCTCTCTGTGCAATCATTGTGCTGTTACCGGGACTACTTATACTTGCTGTACTGGTTAGGGTTAAACTTGGCGGTCCGGTTATATTTAAACAGAAGCGTCCGGGTCGAAAAGAAAAGATATTCACACTCTACAAATTTCGTTCAATGACCGATAAAACAGACGAAAACGGAGAGCTATTGCCGGATGCACAAAGGCTTACAAAGTTCGGCAAAGTTCTTAGGAGTGCGTCGTTGGACGAATTGCCGGAACTCTGGAATATTCTTAAGGGCGAAATGTCGGTTGTGGGGCCAAGACCGCTTTTAATTGAGTATTTGCCTCTTTACAGCGAACACCAAAAACGCCGGCACGAAGTAAGACCGGGCTTATCCGGTCTTGCGCAGATTGGTGGGCGAAATACTATTAGTTGGCAAGATAGGTTAAACCTTGATGTTGAATATGTAGAGAATATAACCTTCCTGAAAGATATAAAGATTATACTTATGACAATACAAAAAGCAGCAAAGCGCGAAGG
>CAZMSM010000113.1:0-303 GCA_964568955.1 uncultured Eubacteriales bacterium
TGGCCTGTGCGCCAAGGCAGACCTTACAAAAGAAAGCTGTCACCCGACAGGCCGCTGATAACGGGGCAAAGGGTTATTGACACTCTTTTTCCCATTGCAAAAGGCGGTGTCGCGGCTATCCCGGGCCCGTTCGGCAGTGGTAAAACAGTCACGCAACACCAGCTGGCCAAATGGGCAGAGGCGGATATTGTCGTGTACATTGGCTGCGGCGAACGCGGCAACGAAATGACAGACGTTCTCAACGAATTTCCGGAATTGATTGACCCACATACAGGCAAATCCTTGATGGACAGAACGGTGCTC
>CAZMSM010000113.1:313-3313 GCA_964568955.1 uncultured Eubacteriales bacterium
TTTACACGGGCATAACGATTGCGGAATACTTCCGTGATATGGGCTATTCGGTGGCTTTAATGGCCGACTCCACCTCCCGCTGGGCGGAAGCCTTGCGGGAAATGTCCGGTAGGCTTGAAGAAATGCCCGGCGAAGAAGGCTACCCTGCCTACCTCGGTAGTCGTTTGGCACAGTTTTACGAAAGAGCCGGCAGAGTTATTTCCTTGGGTTCAGACGAGCGCGAAGGTGCTTTATCGGTTATCGGTGCGGTTTCCCCTCCGGGCGGCGATATTTCAGAGCCGGTTTCACAAGCGACGCTTCGTATTGTTAAAGTTTTCTGGGGTCTTGATGCCTCACTTGCCTATAAACGTCACTTTCCGGCAATCAACTGGCTGACAAGCTATTCGCTCTATGCGGAAAGTCTGGGCGACTGGTTTAACGAAAACGTGGCGGCGGACTGGACCCGGCTCAGGCAAAAAATGTTGACCTTGCTATCGGATGAAGCGGCACTGGAAGAAATTGTCAGGCTTGTCGGCATGGACGCTCTTTCCGCATCAGACAGACTTAAAATGGAAGCGTCACGCTCAATCCGTGAGGACTTTTTGCACCAGCTTGCCTTCCATGATGTGGATACCTACACGTCACTCAAAAAACAACACTTGATGATGAAGCTGATTGAAGGGTATTACGATATGGCGCTTGAGACGCTGGATAAGGGTGCGGACATAGAGCGCATCGCACAACTACCGGTGAGAGAAGCAATCGGAAGATTTAAGTATATAACCGAAGATAAAGTAGACGACGAATACGAGCGTATTCATAAAAAACTGGTGAATGAGCTTGCGGAAGCCTTGAAAAGCGAGGAGGAGTTTTAGTGCCTAAAGAGTATAGAACCATACAAGAAGTATCGGGACCTTTGATGCTTGTGCGTGAGGTCGACGAAGTAAAATTTAATGAACTCGGTGAAATTGAGCTTGCAAACGGCGAAAGAAAACGTTGCCGTGTGCTCGAAATCAACGGTACAAATGTGCTCGTTCAGCTTTTTGAAAGCTCCGCGGGTATCAACCTTGCCAACAGCAAAGTGCGTTTCCTCGGCAGGCAGATGGAACTCGGTGTTTCAACCGATATGCTCGGCAGAGTATTTGACGGGCTTGGCCGCCCCATTGATGACGGCCCCGAATTGATCCCCGAAAAACGCATGGATATAAACGGTCGGCCGATGAATCCGGCAGCGCGTAATTATCCGCAAGAGTTTATTCAAACAGGTGTTTCTGCAATTGATGGGTTAAATACCCTTGTGCGTGGACAAAAATTACCTATATTTTCCGGGTCGGGGCTTCCTCATGCTCAGCTTGCCGCGCAAATAGCCCGCCAGGCAAAAGTCAGGGGTGCCGATGAGCAGTTCGCGGTTGTTTTTGCCGCAATAGGCATTACCTTTGAAGAGTCTAACTACTTTGTTGAAAGTTTTCGCAGCACCGGTGCGATTGACAGAACCGTTATGTTCTCAAACCTTGCCAATGACCCTGCTATTGAAAGAATTGCAACACCAAAAATGGCGCTCACAGCAGCGGAATTTTTGGCTTTTGAAAAAGGGATGCACGTGCTGGTTATTATGACCGATATAACCAATTATGCCGACGCACTGCGCGAAGTTTCCGCCGCAAGGAAAGAAGTACCCGGGCGCAGAGGCTACCCCGGCTATATGTATACGGACCTTGCGTCCATCTACGAGCGCGCCGGGCGGCAAAAAGGTAAGGAGGGGAGCATCACCATGATCCCCATCCTGACAATGCCCGAGGATGACAAAACACATCCCATACCGGACTTGACAGGGTATATTACCGAAGGTCAAATAATCTTGAGCCGCCAGCTTAACCGCAACGGAATTACGCCACCCATCGATGTGCTGCCATCCCTTTCGCGCCTTAAAGACAAAGGCATCGGCGACGGAAAAACAAGATTAGACCACTCGGACACCATGAACCAGCTTTTTTCCGCTTATGCACGTGGCAAAGACGCCAAGGAACTCATGGTCATTCTCGGCGAAGCGGCACTGACGGAAATGGACTTGCTTTACGCCAACTTTGCCGATGAATTTGAAAAAACGTATGTTTCGCAAGGGTTCGAAACAAATCGCAGCATTGAAGAGACGCTTGACTTGGGGTGGAAGCTCCTTGCCATTTTACCCAGAAGCGAACTCAAGAGAATCAGCGATAAACTGTTGGACGAGTATTACGGAAAAGTGTGACGAATAATTATGATGATAAACGTTAACCCGACTCGTATGGAGTTAACAAACTTAAAACGCAAGCTTGTTACCGCCCGAAGGGGACACAAGCTCTTAAAGGATAAGCGCGATGAACTCATGCGCCGCTTCCTTGAATTGGTGCGCGAAAACAAGCTCTTGCGCCGCGCGGTGGAAAAAGGCATTTCGCAGGCCAATGCCCACATGTCTGTCGCCCGTTCCGTCATGAGCGATAAAACCTTGGATGTCGCCCTGATGTTGCCAACGCAAGAGATGAGCCTTGAAGTGGCCGAGCAAAATGTCATGAGCGTTTTGATACCGCATTTCGACACAAAACTTAAAACAGCAGATGAAAACGATATTTATTCCTATGGTTTCGCATTTACATCGAGTGACTTGGATATCGCCGTCAAAGCGCTGTCGGATATCATGCCGCAAATGTTCCGCTTAGCGGAGGTTGAAAAATCCTGCCAGCTCATGGCGGCGGAAATTGAAAAAACACGCCGCAGAGTAAACGCTCTTGAGCATGTTATGATACCGCAATATGAGGAAACCATTAAATATATCACCATGAAGCTCGATGAAAACGAGCGCAGCACGACAACCAGGCTCATGAAGGTGAAGGACATGATGCTCTCAAAAGAACACAACTACATTTAACGCAAAACTTTAATAAAAACATCCGGATTTTATTGACAAGTGAAAGCTCATATCTTATAATAACAATGCTTTTCAACACGAAAAACAAGTCGGTGTGGCGAAATCGGCAGACGCAA
>CAZMSM010000114.1:0-3279 GCA_964568955.1 uncultured Eubacteriales bacterium
AAATGGAGCGGGTGATGGGAATCGAACCCACGTAACCAGCTTGGAAGGCTGGAATTCTACCATTGAACTACACCCGCACATTCGCAACGCTGACTATATTATCATAGCAAGCGCATAAATGTCAACCGGTAAATCGTTGATATTTTAAATAATCGCAAGAACATTTTCAAGCGTTTTCATACAGGCTCAAAACCTGCTTGAGATTTTCTTTCACTTGATTGGCAAGCGTCTTTGGAGATTTGACTTTGATAGACGCACCATACTGAAGAATCCATGAAATAAGGCCCTCGCTGACAGCGGCCTCAACCTTAATAACAAAGTGCTCGTCCCCGTCCGCCCTCAAGGGTATCTCACAGCCAAATCGGTCCAAAATCTCATCAATTATTGTATTTGAGCAGCGTAACTCAATTTTTTGGACTTCGCCTGAAAACATATTAAACATTTTGCTTACATAATCTGTAGCGTCAAACACATCTCTGTACTCCGACACCTCCGAAAAATTCCTTGATTTTTCTTCCAGCGTTTTTATTGTTTTCATTCTGTCGAGTCTGGTATGCATCAGATTGTCGTATTTAGGATTGTTGCAAATCAGATAATAGCGGTCATTTATCCAGATGAGGGCATAAGGATTCACCGTAAAAATTTTCTTTTCGTTGGAGGTTGTCATTCTTTTGGTGAGTCTTCTTTTTTTGTACGCAAATTCGATTTGCATCCCCTGTTTAATCGCTTTGTTGATGGTGTCAATAATATAATACAGTTCTTCATTATCGCATTTCAATCTGTTTTCAAGAAAAACCTGATTTTTGATCACTTCCGCCTGACCTTGGCTGACAAGGCGATAAAGCTTATCTTGAAGTGCTTGCGTTTTTTTGTTTGATATAAAATTGGCCGCTTGAACGGCATCGATTAGCAGGCGAATCTCCGCTACCTCGTACTGACGCGATGCCATAAAAAATCCCCTGTGCGGTGATTTTGCGTTGATAATATCAAGCCCAAATTCAGTCAAGGTGTTGATATCGGTATAAATTGATTTTCGCTCCGCCTGTACCCCGTAATCCTCCAGCCTTTCACAAAGCTGTTTTGCTGTCAAAACATGTTCATCGTCCGAATAGTGCCAAAAAATATCCAACAGATAAAGCAATTTGAGTTTCGAACCCGGTTTACCGGCCACAACAACACGAACCTTTCTTAATATATTTGAGTTAAGGTCATAGAACTAATTTATCATTTAGTACTCTTACAGTGTCCATATCAAGCTTTGCCATCGCCCGATCATACGTTAAAATGCCGTTCACCTCGTTTTCAACGTCGCTTACTTGGGTATAAATGCTTGCGCAAAGGCCTTTTTTAACCAACGGGATTATCTGGCGTTCCATCAACTTTTTGTAGGCACCGGTTAAAGAGGCTTCGTCTTTAAACATTCTGTACCCAAAGCATTTTTTAATATTCCACACATGACCGTTCACCACCCTGCTGTAACCCCCAAATTCGCTCAGCACAAAGGGACGTGATTCCGGTTTCGGTAGTCGTACCGGGAGTATATATCGATGAACACTTTTTAACTGCAATCCGCCTTGGTCATGCCAGCCGCTGGCGTGGTCCACAATGCGGCTGGCATCATAGTCTTTCACCGCACAAGCAATTTCTTTAGCGTCGAATTGACCCCAGCCTTCGTTAAATGGCACCCAGCACCCTATGGATACACAGTTGTACAACATATCTATCATTTCAAACAATTCCGTTTTAAATTGTGTTCTTGCCACCGGATTTGACCGTTTGAAACGCTTGTAGTTGTCATCCTTCACATGAACCCCCATAATTGGCAGTACCCCTGCAAGAAAGTTACCGATATACTCACCGCCGCTTATCATATCCTGCCAAACAATCATACCTAAGCGGTCGCAGTGGTAATACCAGCGAAGCGGCTCGGTTTTTATGTGTTTTCGCAGCATATTAAAGCCAAGGTTTTTCATGCTTTCGATGTCATAAACCATCGCCTCGTCCGTCGGCGGAGTCAGTATGCCGTCACACCAGTAGCCTTGGTCGAGTAAACCTTTTTGAAAGTATGGTTTGTTGTTTAAAAAAAGTCTCGGGATAGACGCAGAATCTCGCTCAATACTAAACTTTCGCATCCCAAAATAGCTTTTCACACAGTCACACAATTTATCATCTTTGTAAAGTTCCAGTCGCAAGTCATATAAAAAAGGTGATTCCGGGCTCCAAAGTTTTGCATGAGGAATGGCAATAGCTGCATCACAGCTTATTTCGTGTGATATTATTTCCTTGCCACTTTCGTAGACAGTCGCTTTAATGGTGGTGTTGCCTGCCTGAGTGTCGCCGACAATGGTGGTTGTAACTCGAATGGTAAAATTATCAATGTCCGGTAAAAGTTTAATTTTTTGGATATATGATGAATCCACAGGTTCTAACCAAACCGTTTGCCAAATACCGGATGTCGCCGTATACCAAAGACCGTGGGGTTTAATCGTTTGCTTGCCCCTTTGCTGCCAGCCTGTATCCGTTGGGTCGGTAACCCAAACCACAAGCTCGTTCTCCCCGGCTTTAAGCAAATTGGTTATATCAAATGAAAACGCACAATAACCGCCTGTATGCTCACCGACTTGCGTACCGTTGATATAAACACGGCACTGCCAATCCACAGCACCAAAATGTAAAATAGTATTTTTGCCGTCAAAACTATCGTCAAGTGAAAAATACCGCCGATACCATAAGCAACAGTCCGGCAGCAAGGGCTGCTGAACACCGGAAAGTGCACTTTCAATCGAAAAAGGAACAAGAATCTTACCGTCGTAGACCGCAGGAGGTTGCGCTTTGGCAGTGGTTATTGCATAATCATATTGTCCGTTCAAACACAACCAATCTTCGCGCACGAGCTGTGGACGCGGATACTCGGCAAGCGGACAATCTTTGTCAACCATATCAAACCAACGGGTTTTTAAGGCGTTCGCCATGGATAATTTTCTCCTCTTTTCGGATAAATAAAGCTAAATGTCTATATCTTTGAAAAACGATTTATTGTCGAAGTGTTCATACGATCCCCCACTTTAAAAAGCTTGCCATAATCATCTACGACAAATTTTTTTGCATCGTTCCTTTACGGCACATATAGTTCTTGCAGGGAGATTTGTTTGGTTATATTGATAACAATATTACACTAAGCAAAGCCTTTTTGTCAACTATAACGAGGTTAATATTTATCAATTCTCCTGCTTTTTACCCTTCGGAGGGACATAAACAGGACTCGACTAAGAATAAATT
>CAZMSM010000115.1:0-3164 GCA_964568955.1 uncultured Eubacteriales bacterium
ATAGAACCGACAAGCGGTAACACCGGGATAGGCCTCGCATGCGTAGCGGCGGCCCGCGGCTATAAAATTATTTTAACGATGCCCGAAACCATGAGCATTGAAAGACGCAATCTGCTTAAGGCATACGGTGCCGAGCTTGTATTAACAGACGGTTCCAAAGGCATAAAGGGTGCTATAGAACGGGCAAACGAACTGGCGGCTCAAACACCGAATAGTTTTATCCCAAGTCAATTTTCCAACCCCGTAAACCCGGAAGCTCACCGCAGAACCACCGGTCCTGAAATTTGGAATGATACCGATGGGACTGTTGATATTTTGGTTGTAGGTATCGGAACCGGTGGAACCATTACGGGGACGGGCGAATACTTAAAAGCCAAAAATCCAAAAATAAAAGTCATCGCTGTTGAACCTGCGGATTCCCCTGTACTATCAAAAGGCACTTCCGGCCCACATAAAATCCAAGGAATTGGGGCAGGGTTTGTGCCCGATGTGTTAAATACATCTGTTTACGACGAAGTCATCACGGTTGAAAACGAAGACGCGTTAGAGACCGGCAGAGCCATCGTAAAGACCGAGGGCATCCTGGTTGGTATTTCCTCGGGCGCTGCTCTTTGGGCCGCGGCGAGTGTCGCCAAACGCCCCGATAACACAAATAAAACAATTGTAGTCATCTTACCGGATACCGGCGAAAGGTACCTTTCAACCGCACTGTTTGATTTTTAGTTTAGCGTTGAGTAAAACACATTTTTTAAAGCAGAGGAGCGACATACACCGCTCCTCTGCTTTATTTTCTTCTATTCTTCTAATCTTCGATTGCTGCCTTACGCATGTTAATCTTTCTAAAAATGTTCATGTCAAACTTTGGTTTGCGATCGTAGGTATACAAACCATTTTGCTCTTGCTCCACATCATATAGTTGCGTGTAGCAGAAACCAAGCATACTCTTGTTATCAAGCAAGGCATCTGTCAGCCCCTTGTAGCGCTCAATAAAGTCTTGCTCGGTTTTTGGCGCATTGCCATAACCCCAGCCTATGTTGCCATCAACACTCCACTGAATGCCGCCGTATTCGCTAACAAAAACAGGCTCGCCTTTATATTGCTGCCTGGACCCGCGGTCGTTAACCCGATCATAGAGCTCATTTTTCTCAACCAACGCGTCGTAATGCTCTTTGAAGGTTACAGGGTCCTGATTATAATCATGCACATCATAAATATCTGTTATAACGTGGTAATTACCGCTTGTATCAATGCACGGCCTCGTTTTATCAAGCATTTTGGTGGTAGAGTAAATTATTTTCAACAGCTCGTCTTTTTGTTTTCTGCCATCCACATCCCAGGTTTCATTAAATGGGCACCAACCGATAATGGCCGGGTGATTGAAGTCACGGTTAATCACCTCAACCCATTCGGGCAAAACGCTAAACAAGGCTTCGGGATTTGAATAGTCAAGGCCCCAATTCGGGTACTCACCCCAAACAATATAACCGAGCCTGTCGCAATGATATAAGAAGAGTGGTTCAAACACTTTTTCATGCAACCTGGCGCCATTAAAGCCTGCTACCATGGAAAGCTCAATATCTTTTATAAGGTCGTCTTGTGTCGGTGCTGTATAAACGCCTTCCGGGTAAAAGCCCTGGTCCAGCACAAGACGCTGAAAGACGGGTTTTTCATTAATCAAAAACTTCATACCCTGCAGTCTTACATTACGCAGCCCAAAATAGCTGCTGACTTTGTCTTCTTCAAAAGAAAGCTTCAAATCATACAGGCGTCCATGCCCTACCTCCCAAAGATGCTTTTCGGTAAGATTAAGGCAAGCACAGACCAAGCCGCCGTTTGACAAAATTTCACAAGTACCCATGGGCTTACCCTCAAAATAAGCTGCCGCCTTGAAGCTGCCGCTACCGACCACTTCCGCCTGGATTTGCAGTGTGCCATTGATGTGGTCAGGGTAAAGCTTAAATGTTTTGATATGATTTTTCGGCAGGAACTCCAACCAAACCGTCTGCCAAATTCCGGTTGTTCTGGTGTAGTAGCAACCGTGCGAATGGAATGATTTGGATTGCTTGCCTGTCGGAATCAGCAAACTTCGGCTATCATCTTTTGCGCAGACCGTGACAACATTCTTCCCCTTTTTAAGTTTGTCTGTTATATCAAAAGAAAAAGAGGAATAGCCACCCATGTGTGTCCCCGCAAGCCGCCCGTTAATATAAACAAATGCTTCGTAATCCACGGCACCGAAATGCAGAAGAACCTTTTTATCTGCTTCTTGGGCCGGTATTTCGAACTCCCGCCTATACCATACGGCGCTCATAAAATCTTTATGTTCCACACCGGACAGCTTACTCTCCGGGCAAAAAGGTACGATTATACTGCCACTTAATGTCTTCGCACTTTGCAAAAATCGCTCCTGCCCGCTATTGCCGTTGTCAATTTCAAAAGCCCAATCGCCGTTGAGATTTAGCCAAAAAGCACGCTTGAACTGCGGGTTTGGATGTTCCGGACGCGGTATCGTCGTTGTGTTATGCATTTAAAATGTTCCTCTCTTCATATAATTTATAAATTAAAGGTTCAAAATGGAAAATAAATTCTTTGTAAAGTCGCTCCTATTGCCTCTCGCGACGAAACATGATTTTCCATTGCTCAGTTAAAAATATGTCGCCTCCACCATTGCACATAGCGCATGGTAGGCCGGCATTGTCAGCTCTTGCACTTTAAATGTTTCGTCCTGTGGTATTCGGACGCAAACAGTGCAGAGTTTGCTCATCTTACTATCCCCGCTACCGGTGAAGCCAATGCTTTTTCTACCAAGGGCAACGGCCGTTTTTACGGCATTAACGATATTGGCAGAGTTGCCCGATGTACTTAAAGCGACAAGCACATCCGGACTTTTCTTTGCATAAGCCCAAACCTGTTGTGCATACACCATATCCGACGATACATCGTTGGAGTAGGCAGAAATCAAGCTGATTTGACTGGTTAAAGCAATGGCAGGAACAGCACCTTGCAAACCCGACACAAGATATTCGCCGTCGTCAATATCCTCAAATAACCGTGCCGAGTCGGCAGAAAGTATGCGACGCCTTAAAAATCCTTTCATCAGTTCACCGACAATGTGTTCACTGTCGGCTGCGCTGCCCCCATTGCCGCACACAAGAATTTTACCG
>CAZMSM010000116.1:0-3098 GCA_964568955.1 uncultured Eubacteriales bacterium
GGAGTATTTATGGGAATCGGTAAAAAGCTCAAAACCTACACCGCTTTGGAAAAAAACATGTATCTTGTCGGCATGGCCGGTCAAAATGTTATCTACAGTATTATCGGGGCGGCCCTTGCCTACTACCTACAGTTCACGCTGTTAATCCCCGCTTATGTGGTGAGTGCCATTATGGCACTGGCAAGGGTTTGGGATGCCTTCAACGACCCCATGATGGGCACGATTGTTGACAAAACAAGATCCAAATGGGGGAAATGCCGGCCCTATCTGCTGTTTGCCCCTATCCCCATTTTCTTTATAACGGTTGCTTGCTTTACGAATTTTGGTTTTTTTGACCCCTCTATGGGTGTTTTCACCGGCAATAATGCGTTGATTGTCATCAGCGCGGCGGTTACCTACATTGTGTGGGGCATGGCTTACACCGTGGGTGACATCCCGCTTTGGGGCATCACCGCCCTGATGACACAAGACCAGGGCGACCGGGCAAAGTTGCTCTCTTTCGCCCGTATAGCGGGTGGTGTCGGCGCGGGCATCACGATTGTTGCTATTCAGCCGGTTGCCTTGGCACTGGGTAAAAGTTTCGCCCCTGCCTTGGGTAGCGCAGCCAAGGGCGAGCGCATGGGCTTTATCGCAGCAGCCATCATTTTCGGTGCAGTTGGCACAATTACCTTTCAAATGGCGGGACTTTTCGCGCGCGAAAGAATCCCTGCTTCAAAAGAAACCCATAGCTTAAAAGAAAATTTTGCCCTGATGTGGACAAACAAGCCTTTCAGGCAAATCCTGCTTTCCGGGATTTTCGGCAGCCCAAAACAGCTGCTCACGCTCGCCGCCATGCCCTTGGTCACCTACTATTACGCAAGCAAGGACCCAAAACTGGCAATCGGCTATATGGCGATGATGGCGGGTGGCCTCTTCCTCGGTCAGTTTTTAGCCATGGGGTTTGTCCCCAAGCTTTTAAAACGATTTTCGAAGAAGAATGTCTACAATTATTCTAACCTGCTTGCCACCATTCCCTACCTCAGTATTTTTGCCCTGTACCTGATTGGCAGGAGCAATTTGACACAACCCATATACCTCGTTATCACCCTGGTACTGTTTGCCCTGGGCGGTGCCACAAACGGGATAACAATCGTTTTGCAGTCCTTGATGATTGCCGACGCGGTGGATTATGAGGAGTACCACAACGGCATTCGACCCGACGGCGTGTTTTTTTCGGGGCAAACATTTATAGCAAAGTTGACAACCGGAATCGCAACCATTCTCAGCGGAATAGCCTACACCGCTGTCGGTTTTTCGGACGCAAAAGTGGGGGAGTTAAATGACTTTGTCGCCGCTGGCGGTATTCCAAGGAACAACCCCAAATACGATATTTATATTATGCTCTTGTTTTTCCTTGTTTCCATTCCTCCGGCAATCGGTAGCCTCCTAAGTGTTATCCCCACCTGGCACTATAGTTTGGATGACGATGAACACACGCGTATTTTGGGCGAACTCAACACAAGACGTCAGGCAGAGGAAACCCTGCAGGCACAGGGCAACGCTATCGCAGAAGAATAGATTTTATCACAAAAAGGAGAACGCTATGGTTAAAATAGCCGTTATCGGCGTAGGCGCGCGTGGACTGGAATACATGTCCTTCATCAAGTTTTTTCACAAAAAAGAGGCCAAAATTGTCGCCATCTGCGATTATAACCCGACCCGGCTCGCGCATGCCGCCAAGTTTTTTAAACTGCCGGCCGACAAATGCTTTTCGAGCGAAGAGGCGTTTTTTGGCGCAGGCAAACTGGCGGACGCCATCTTTATCTGCACACAAGACCAATCACACTACGGCCACGCCATCAAGGCGCTGGACCTTGGTTATCACATCATGATGGAAAAACCGGTGTCCGGCAACATAGCCGAATGCGAAGACCTCGCACAAAAGGCCAAAGAAAAACAAGTCTACATGGTTGTCTGCCACGTATTGCGCTACTCCAACTACTATAAAAAAATCAAAGAGCTTTTAAGAAGCGGTGAGCTGGGTGAAATCGTCAGCATCAACCACAGCGAAAGCATCGCTTACTTCCACTTTGCCCACAGCTTTGTCCGTGGCAACTGGCACAAGGAGGCCGAGTCCAACCCGTCACTGTTGGCCAAATGCTGCCACGATATTGACCTGCTGCAATGGTTTATGGACACCGACTGCAAAAGCGTCTCCTCCATCGGCTCAGTTGCCTATTTTAAAAAAGAAAACGCCCCCCAAGGGGCGACGCTACGCTGCTTGGACGGTTGCAAAGCAAAAGCCACTTGCCCTTACGATGCAGAAAGACTCTATATCACAGACCCCTTTTACAAAGCGACCTTCCTCAAATACAAAGGACGAGAGCTGACCGATAAAATCGGCAGCCCAAAAGCAAAAAAATATGAAGCCTTAAAAACAGGGGATTACGGTAAATGCGTTTACCATTGCGACAACGATGTTGCCGACAACCAAGTCGTCGTCATGGACTTCGGCCAAGGCAAAACCGCAGTCCACACCATGAACGCCCTAACGGATAAAATGTTCCGCAAAACCCACATCATCTGTACCAAGGGCGAAATCATCGGCAATGACTCCGAACCAAAACTCACCGTCAACATCTTTGGCAAAGGCGGCAAAAAAATCCGCACAAAGCTCCTCGCCTTCACCGGTCACGCCGAAGGCGACTTCCGCCTGATAACAAGTTTCATTAAGCTGATGAACGGCACACTGGAAAACAAAGAGGATGTTACGTTTATTGATGCCACCATCCCGAGCCATAAGATTATTATGGCGGCGGAGGAGTCGCGGCATAAGGGTGGGGTGCCGGTGGATGTGAAAAACTTTACACAGGATTAATCATGTGAGCATTCTGCATACCGTGTAACTGTTAAAGATTTCTTCATCTTCTTGTAGTATTAAAAAGTGTTTTCAAAGAATGTTGTTAAAAATCGGAGGTTAAAAATGATGAAAAATAAGTGGGTGTCGTTCTTCTTGTGCCTGTTCCTTGGTCTTTTTGGGGCGCATAGATTTTATAAGGGTAAAGTACTTTTAGCGGAATTGAACCGTTCTTGTCGTTCTTGCACATGCGGTTGACAAG
>CAZMSM010000117.1:0-3036 GCA_964568955.1 uncultured Eubacteriales bacterium
ACACGGTAGACCAATACTGCGTATGGACACCGAGAAAAGCAGGGATGACCTACACAATATCGGTTTTGGTGAAAAACCAACATTCCTTCGGTAAGTACGATGCGATTGAATCCTTTGAAGTAACGGTGAACTAAACTAAATACGAACAAAGCCCCGGCTGAAAAGTCGGGGCTTGTTTTCCCCCTGATGGTGCAGACTATACTTAGAATTTCATAATTAGCATTATAAAATATATTTATCTGCTGCTATTTGTTGCATAGTGAACATAAAGTTAGAAAATTCAGCTGTTTTATCGTAAAAATCTTGACATCTATTGGTAACGATGTTATATTTATATTGAGAGTATGGATTATTGTCATTTGCGATAAAAGTCGTTATAAAAGACAAATTTTAAATAAGGGACTTTTTTGAATAAGGGGGAACTTTTTATGAAAAACACAAGGCGTGGTCTGAGCATTTTATTGGCAATAACGCTGCTGGTAACGAGCGTAGGAATGGGCTTGGGTAGCGAGTCGTTGAAAGGCGAGGTTCCGGCGGTAGAGTTCTTGAGTAAAACCTCGGATTCTTCTCCGATACATTTTTATGTGCCGGAGGCTATTTATCTCAAACCTGACCTGACATCGGCAACCACTTTCCAGTATTTTGTCGATTCGACAAATTCCACATCGCCTTCGCTTAGTACAGACAAGGCGAAAACGACGGGGAATGTGTATTTCCATTGTGCAAACGCTACGGCTGTGTCCATTACTTACACGGGTGCATCCCTTACAATGGGCACGACAACAGGGGCTAACACAATCAGCACCGCTATTACTGCCGGCACTATATCGCCGGGTATTGGGCAAAATGCTACACGAGTTTTAACCTGGACGGCTAACTACACGGTGGCCGGCGTTGCCATGAGCGCAAAAGCATACACGGTGTGTTACGCACCAAAGGTTGACCCTGTGGCCGTCGCTATCAGAACATATAACCAGGATGGGACGTCAGGTGGGGATAAAGCAGATTTTCAAGGCTTTGCCTACATTGCCGGTATTCACGGTTTTGGCAACGGCGGCAACTACAATGCCAACACCTCCGGCACGTTTGCCATGGCGCCTATGCTGGGGAATGTTTACTCTAATACCGGCAATAACGCTTGCGTCAGTTGGTTTGCTTCCGCCACCAACGGCAACACTTATTATACAAGTCACGAATTCGATGATAATCGCTATACCTCTATACAGAACAGCCCGACAGGTACTTTGACTGTGGACACAAGCAGGTACAGCAACATCAACCAAATCCCGAATTTAACCTGCGGTTATGCGATTACTCATACGAATAATATGGACCAGGGTAAATATGTCAGGTACGCGTCTAACTTCAGTGCAACAAACGCAGGCTGGCATTATGGGAACCAAACCAGTACGGATAATAAGTTTCAAAATGCTGTCATTAGGGATGCCGAGTATGCGGTAATTTTTCATGGTTCAACAAGCAATACCAACCTTACCAACGGCACACAATATAGCGGCGCTGTCTGGAGTCAAAGCATTGCCAGCTATGATATCATAAGAATGAAGGCGGCAGGTTGGGGCAACAACAATAACGAATATAATGCTATTGCTATGCTGGTTAATGTCAACCTCAACAAAGCGGACAAAGGCACCTTGCGTGACAATATCAGGTACTATACCAATTTAGGCTTGCAGGGAGTGGACTATTCCAGTGCCGCTGACTTTGTTGCCTACGAAAACGAGCTTGCGGCAGCAGCTGCTAGGCTCGGTAACCCAACAGATAGTAGCACTAGCGATACGCTGGGTATCAAATATGCGGCACTTACTAAAAAAACTTATACGGCAACGGTTAACCATATATTCTCCTCAGGGCAACAGACGGTTGTTGAAACACAACTCTTCAATTCGGGTGAAACTGTCAATTTCGCCCCGAATACCTATGCCGGCTACAATCTCGCCACAGCATCCGGCTATACCACAAGCCTCGCTTCGCAATCGGTGAAAAACAGAAGAGAAGCGCTTGTTCAGAACTATTATTATACCGCAATCGCAAGCCTTGTCACTTTTGACCCACAAGGCGGTACGGTCGGCGACCCCGGAACTTCAACGGTTAGCTACGGCGCAACCTACGGGGCCGGAACCGGGGGATGGCCAACACCGGTCAGGATTGGTCACACTTTCGCCGGATGGTATACCGGCACGGGCGGCACCGGCACACAAATATTTACAAACACAACTGTAGCTATTACTGCCGCACAAACGCTTTTCGCTAAATGGACAGCACATACATACACGGTTATATATAATCCGACCGTGACGGGGACAACCGGTTCCATGGCGTCGGTTATACACACCTGCGATGTTCCGCAAACACTCTCACCAAACGCCTTTGCCAGGCCGGGCTACACCTTTGCCGGTTGGTCGACAACCCCTGCCCCGAGTGTGCAGTTTATGGATGAAGAAACGGTGACAAACTTGACCACCGTAAACGGTAGCGTCTATAATCTTTTCGCTGTATGGAGCCCCAATCAGTATCTTGTTATTTATAACGGCAATGGCTCTGATGGCGGTGTTACGGCAAACTCGTATCACACCTTCGATGCACCGAAGAATCTCACACTCAATGGATTTAATAAGAATGGCTATACCTTTGCCGGCTGGGCAACGAGTGCCGGCGGGCCCAAAGTCTATGATGACGGGCAAAGCGTGCTCAACTTGGTAAACAGCGGTGCATTCAATATGTATGCTGTTTGGACGGCGAACACCTACAAAATAGCCTACGACCCGAACTCCGGTATAGGGGATACAATGGCATCCACCACCCATACTTGGGACACCCCCTCCACCTTGACCGCGAACGGCTACAAAAAATTAGGGCACACTTTCACCGGCTGGAACACACAAGTCGACGGGAGCGGAGCGGGCTTTGAAAATGGAGCGGTCATATTAAATATTACGCCAAACCTCAACGAAGTTGTCACTTTCTATGCAATGTGGCAGATTAACAAGTACGTTGTATCTTTCGATATTAACGGCG
>CAZMSM010000118.1:0-3016 GCA_964568955.1 uncultured Eubacteriales bacterium
CCAAGCGCGTAGCGGACTTTCACCGCCAAGTTATCGCTCATGCCGAGCGCACTGTCAAACCCCGTCCATCGGACGTTGTCCAGTGGACGTTGTCTAGCGGACATTTCCCCACCAACACAGGAGATGAAACATGTCAGAACTATTTGAAGCATTCATGGTTATCAGCTTTGGAATTTCCTGGCCCATATCCATTAGAAAATCATTTACGTCCCGAACAACAAAAGGCAAAAGCCTTGTATTTATGCTATTCATCCTTTTCGGGTATGCTTGTGGAATCGTTTCAAAGCTGTTAAAAGACAACCTCACTTATGTATTTGTTTTTTACGTTTTGAATTTTGTAATGGTAGCGATTGATTTGTGCCTGTATTATAGAAACAGCAAGCTTGATATAAAGCAAGGTGCTTGACCTGCCTTAAACCCCTAAAACCAAAACAAAACGAACCCGCCGGGCGAACGCAGCAATGTATTTGTCCGGCGGGTTTTTGGTTGAAAACTTTAATATCCGGTGTTGTGCGAATCAGCATACCTTTCCCCACAGCCTGCCTCCATTGACAATAGTGCCAATATATTATATTATTAACGTAGTTTTATAGCTATAAATAATGGAAAGAGAGGTTTCGTAATGGATAAAAATGACCATCACGACATGCATGAAAAGCAAGACAAGGGTGACCATCAAAACCATCATGAAATGATGATAAAAGATTTTAAAACAAGGCTTCTCATCTCACTGATTGTTACCGTTCCCATCCTCATTCTTTCGCCTATGATTCAAGAATGGGTAAATGTAACGATTGCCTTTCCCGGTAGTAATTTGTTGTTGTTTGCCTTATCAGCCTTTATATACTTTTATGGCGGCTGGCCGTTTTTAAAAGGTTTAGTAGATGAGTTAAAAGAGAAAAAGCCCGGCATGATGACGCTTATTGCCATGGCAATTACAGTAGCGTTTTTATACAGCACAGCGACAGTTTTTGGTCTTAAGGGAAATGATTTCTTTTGGGAACTTGCGACGCTTGTCGACATTATGCTTTTAGGGCATTGGATAGAAATGAGAGCCGTTCTGAGTGCCTCAAGCGCGCTGGAAAAACTAGCCGAACTGATGCCAAACACAGCCCATCTATTAAAGGATGGGGATGTTATTGATATTGACATCAGCGAGCTGACCTCCGGCGATAGAATACTCATCAAGCCGGGCGAAAAAATCCCGGCCGATGGCACCATATTAAAGGGAGCAAGCTACATCAACGAATCCATGCTAACGGGGGAATCAAAACCTGTTAAAAAGAGTGACGCAGATAAAGTGATAGGAGGGTCCATCAACGAAGATGGGTCGATAGAGGTAGAGGTAAAAGATATCGGCGCAGATTCCTATTTGTCAAAAGTTATTGACATGGTTGAAAAAGCACAAAAATCCAAATCTAAAACGCAAAACTTAGCCGATAAAGCCGCCCTATGGCTCACTATAATAGCACTTACTGTTGGGTTTGGGACCCTCCTTGTGTGGTACCTCATAAGCGGTGATTTTGCATTTGCCATAGCAAGAATGGCCACAGTCATGGTCATCACTTGTCCCCATGCACTGGGGCTTGCAATGCCCCTGGTCGTAGCAAGCTCAACAGCCCAATCAGCTAAGAACGGCTTGCTCATAAGGAACAGAACGCAATTTGAAAATTCAAGAAAAATTGATACTGTCGTTTTTGATAAAACGGGAACGCTGACCCACGGAGAGTTTGGCGTGAATTTTATAGAAGTATTTGATGAAAATTATACCAAAGACGACGTAATAAAATTTGCTGCATCGCTTGAGAAAAACTCCGAACACCCCATTGCAAACGGAATAATAAAAAAGCAAGAAGAAATGAGATTACCTACTTTAGATATGGATAATTTTCAGGCTATAAAAGGAAAGGGCATTGAAGGCACCATAGATGGCAAAGATGTAATGGTCGTGAGCCCCGGTTATCTAAGAGAAAAAAACATTAAAGTGGCCAAAGCCTTGCCGGAACATGGCGTGTCAACCAATGTGTTTTTACTCATAGACGGTAAATTGATTGGAGCCATCGGTCTTTCGGATAGGATAAGAGAAGAATCATATAACGCAATAAAGCGCCTTAAAGATGAAAATATTAAAACATGGATGCTAACCGGTGATAACGAAAAAACAGCAAAACAGGTGTCCGAAGAATTGGGATTAGATGGCTATTTTGCAGAAGTATTGCCTGAACAAAAGCAAGAGAAGATTAAACAGTTGCAAGCAGAAGGTCGATTTGTAGCAATGACCGGCGATGGCGTGAATGATGCCCCGGCGCTGGCCCAGGCTGATGTGGGTATCGCAATAGGTTCCGGTACAGATGTAGCGGCTGAAACCGCGGACATCATCCTTGTAAACTCCAACCCGGAAGATGTCGTATCGCTCATTGATTTTGGTAAGGCTACCTATAAAAAGATGGTGCAAAACCTTATATGGGCAACAGGCTACAATGTGCTTGCCATACCACTTGCAGCGGGTGTTCTGTCGGGTATCGGAATAGTGATCTCACCGGCAGTTGGTGCAGTCCTAATGTCGCTTAGCACCATAATCGTAGCAATAAACGCAAAACTCCTAAAACTTAAAAGATAGCAAGCGGACGACAAAAGAAAAATGCGCATAAATTAACGAACGCCTCGGTAAAATTCACCGAATCGTCCCTTTTTTGGGATGTAAAAACACCTTTCAGAAGTGGTCATTTAACTTGAATATTATGTAATAATAGCTTATAATATTAGCAAAGGTGGTGAATCGTTATGAAAGATATTGAAAAAATAATTAAAGAAGTAAACGGAACCATGTCAATGGAAGGGATGCCTATTACGGCAGAAGATCGGAATAGAATCCGTTTATGCCTTAGAGATAAAAAGCTATACGATGAAACCTTAAAGAATTTAATTAATAAGCATAGCGTTCCTGAGTCGGTGATTGACAATGAAGGATTACCAATATGATTATGAATGGGATGCATATTATTGTTATCCCAAA
>CAZMSM010000119.1:0-3013 GCA_964568955.1 uncultured Eubacteriales bacterium
CCAAGCGCGTAGCGGACTTTCACCGCCAAGTTATCGCTCATGCCGAGCGCACTGTAAAACACCAAGGACGTTTGCGAACGCCCTTGGTGTTTTTGTATCATTCGAGCGACTTCCGTTGCCGGTGCCGAATATCTTGCGTAACCGGTCAAACGGCCGGTAGTTTTGCGCCAAGCTTTTCAACTTTCTTCTTCTAATTTAAGAATGTTCTCCTTGTCCTTTTTGCTTAGGATAAAGCGGTCTAATAACATAATGATTGGCGGCAATACGATAAAGGTGCTCAGCAGTGCCAGTGTGATGTTTATCACGGTCATTAAGCCGAAATCCCTCAATATGATAAACTGGGATGCCATTAACACCGAGAACCCACCCACGGTGGTTAGAGCGGAGGCCACAATGGCTTTCCCTATCATCGTAACCGTGACAATCATAGCGTCCAGTTTCGCCTTCCCGGACTTTCTTTCTTCCAGATACCTTTCAAGTAGCATAACCGTCATCTCTGTACCCATCCCCAAAACCAAGGCCCCAAGCGTTGCTGTAATGGGCGTGTACTGAATGCCTATCAAATACATCAACCCGCCCGACATCCCTATTATCAAGACCACCGGGAGTATGGGAATTAAGGCTTTAAATGGATTTCTGTAGATAAGAAGAAGTGCTGCGAACACGAGTATTAAACCTATAATGGTCATCTTTACCCTGCCCGATGTTAACCCATGGACCATTTCCACATCCAGAACACTCTTGCCGGTAACTTGAACCTCCATGGTGGTATCTTTCACATCATCTTTTAGCTGTTTGATAAACTCTTGCAAATCCTCGGTAGGCAGATGTTTTATGTTTAGCAGGATTACAGATTCCGTTTGGTTCTCGTTCACGAACATGCTTACTTGTTTTTTTGGCAGGGTACTTACGGTATCGATATAGTCCTCATAACTCAAGTCCGTTTCAGGCGAAAGATTGCTGACTAAGGTTTCTATCGATTTTACGCCAACGACAATATCACTGTATTTTTCTTCTATGTCTTTTGCTTTTGCTTGTATCCAGCCTATGTTTTCTTCGGCTAATACATTGTCGTCTTGCATGTAAATAGCCATTTGATCCGTTGAGCCTACCTTGTCTCTGATCGCATGGATGTCCTTTAATGCGTCCATATTCTGTGGCATAAAGGTTTCAATATCCGTTTCAACACCCACATTTTGGTCGGCTAAAAATCCCATACACGATAAGCCAATGCCAATGATTAAAATGGGGATTGAAAGTTTTATGACTGTTTTTGTTGTTTTCGTAAGCATCTTTTCCAACAGCGTTTCCTTTTCGGGGGCCTTATCGCCGGCGGACGTGATGGTCTGAGTGCCTTGCTTGATGTTCTTCTCCCTCAAATGAAGTATGGGCATCAGCAAGAATGCGCTTCCCAAAAAGCTGATGATTACGCCTATGGTGAGCATCTTACCAAAGTCCTGAATCATTGGCACCGGGGAGGCATATAGGGAGATAAAGCCTAATACGGTGGCGAAGACAGCGATTGCCACAGCTTTTCCGATTTGGCTCATCGTCTTTCTTACCGATTTTTCTTCTTCATACCTATTATGGAATTGTATGGAATAATCGATCCCTAACCCTATCAGTATGGGGAATACTGCCATGGAAACCATGGTGATAGGCACACTCAAAATGCCCATAAAGCCAAGCGTTGCGATGACCGATACCAAGATAATGCCAAGGCTTAGCATCCGCCATCGAACTTTAAACACGATAGCCAGCACAAGGAACATGATAAAAACAGCCAAGCCGACCATCATCATCATGTTGGACTTCATCTCGCTTCGCAAGGAAGAGTCCAACACCGGTTTACCCGATATAACATACGAGATGCTTTTAAAGTCTTCTTTATCCAAAGCTACCGTTAAATCCTTCACGATTTGCTCCTTGTCATCGTCGCCCAAATTACCCAGGAGCTTTACTACCATTAAGCCGCTTTCACCGTCTACCACCACATCGGAAAACAGGGATCTTAGTTGTTGATTTTCATCATACAAAACATTGTCTAATTCCGCTTGGTCTGCGGGTATGTCCGCTACCATCATGTTGCTTTTGCTATGAAATGTTGCGAGCCCTGTCGCGACATCCCTCAATTTTTCACCCATGCTAACAAAACCCGTTGCCATTTCCCCCAATTCATCCGGAGAAATACCGCCCGTTAGGCCTTGCTTCATAGAGGACGTTTCTTGCGTTAACTTGCCGCTGATATTGGTCAGGGCCGTAGAGGTGTTCTTGGTGCCCTCTTGAATGTTCGATGTTTTTTCGCCTATGGTTCTGATGCCCTGTGAACTGGCGTTTATATTGTCCGAAATCGTGTTGAGTGACGTTTTCAGCAAAATGTTTGCACCGGCGAGCTTGCTTAGTTCTTTTAGTTTTTCGGATGCCATCCCAAGCCCATCTGCCGCAGTAAACAAGCCACCCTGTATTTGCTTTGCCGCTTGGGTAAGGTTGTCCTGGCCCTCAATGAGCTTACCGAACATTTCCGTTGAGTCGGATAGGGCGTTTAGTTTTTCTTCTATTACTTTCGGGTCCTTTATATCCTTTGAATGAAGGGTGTCCCCAACATCTATCATCTTTGCACTCATCTCAGCTAAGCCGTCGCTTAAGGTGAGTACTTGTTTTTTTATTTCATCGCTTTGGCGCTGGGTCATTTGATGCACGATACTCGCCGGACTCATAAAGGAAAAAATATTGTCTTCATATTGAAACCGCTGTTCTACATTCCACATCTTTTGTATATTTTCATGCGAGAGTAAATTCCCTTGCGCCGTATCCGTAAAAAGAACCAGAATTGAATCTCCACCAAAGGAGTCTTCCATTTGCTTGTTGGATATATATACCTCATTATCGCTTTGAACCAATGTTTCATTGCCTGTGGCCATCCTCATGTTTGACACACCGGCAATGAATATTGCAAATATTACGATTGCTACTAACAGTGTTTTAACGGGCTTCTTCTCAATCAAATCGCCTA
>CAZMSM010000120.1:0-2951 GCA_964568955.1 uncultured Eubacteriales bacterium
CGCTTGCGGTGCCGGCCTGTTCAGTTGCTGTTCAATCTCATCGTTCATTTTTTCGTAAACATCCCAGTCCACGCTGTCAAGCCTGAAAGCTTTTAAGTAAACGCTTTGCAACAACTCGAGAATATAGAGGCTTGCTTGCGGAGTATTCCTTATCACTTCCGGTGGTCTTTGCGTGCCTTGTGTTTCAATCCAATCATCATCCACGCAGACAATATCATGCGCGGCCTTATTGCGTATGAACTTCTCGTATTCCTGCAATATTTCTACTTTCTTTTTAAATTTTTGGTCAGGGAAAAAAAAGGATACAAAAAGGCAGAGATTAGAGCCCGCCAAAAAGGAATCCTTAAAATCCTCTCCATTTTTCGCCGCGCAAAAGTGCGCCCAAAGCTCTTGCGAATCTGCCTTTATTTTTTCTGCCTTTACGAAATAGATATTTCGATTTCTATTGTATTCACAATACTTTTCTTTGACATCCACCCGGCATTGGTTTTTCAAATACTCTTCATAAATGTCGGACAGAACCGGGGAAAGCCCCCTTACGAAGTCCATCAGTTCGCCCCGCGCTTGTTTGATTTTTAAATAAAGAATGTATTCAAAAATCGTTTTAGCCTCTTCCCACACCGTCGGGACGAAGGCTTTTTTTTCGTCGCCTATGAGCCACTTGGCAAAGCCCTTATCCTGCGTGACCCGCAAGCTCGCCGCTTTCAAAAGGCGCAAAACATCGGGGCTGATGTGCTGTTCAATACTTTGCGCAACACTAAGTGCCCCGGCGTAGTTCCAACTGTTTATCAGCGTCATAATGTACTCTTTGGTAAACCTTGCTTTGAGGTTTACGCTTGCGACCTCGCGCAGGCGGTTGCTAACGGGGCTTTGCGGGCTGTTGCCCTCAAGCCGGTCCCATTCGGTTTGCAGGTCAAACTCAACAGCTCTTGCACCGCCTTTGCCCGGGGAGTCCACCTGCAAAGGAATAAGCCGGTGGCGGCTAAGGGCGCAAATCAGGTTGCAGGCGTTTTTCATCTGCGGCGTGCCGGAGCTCAAATTTACAAGCACATCACAATCCGGGTTGTCACGCACAATTTCATCAATATATTTTTCAAACGGTTCATAAAAAATCTCAAAATCGTTTGGCTTTGTTACTCCCCTATGCTTGAATTTTATAATTTCGCAGTCAAAGCCTTCTTTTTCACAAAGCCGGCGCGCAAAAAACTCATAACGGTTATCCCTATCGTCAAGCTCCGCCACTTCCGCGCTCATAAAAAGGTAGGCCCGCCGCGGTCTGCGGTGCCGTAGTATATGCAAAAACGAGCCGTCGCAATGCATTGCAACAGGGTCCGTATGCCCGATTGGTGAAAACAGTACCTCGTTTTTCATTTTTACTTTACTCCCCCTTATCGCCGGTGGCCACTGCGCCCATGCCGAGGGCGCATTTCATACCAAGCCCCGTAAACTCCGCGGAACCCATAAGCAAATTAAACAGCCGCAACATTGGTGCGGGCCCCCTGACGGACAGTGTCATATAGCCGGTAAAGGATGGAATTTGTGCCCCCTTGATTGAGTAGCGAAAACTCCTGAGGTTATAGCCGACAATTCTTGCCGAGTCCACCAGCTGGGCAACGCCTTCCTCGTCGACAATCACGGTATTTTGAGCAAAGCTGTTCCACTTATTGACCGCACTGTTGATAAGCAGCCCCGGGGTCGGGAACACGGCGTAATCGCCTTGCGTCTTAAAAGCACAGGGGGTCAGCAGGTTTATCTGTACGCGCGACTGAGGTTTTTCGGCAAAGAAGTGTTGGCGGACAAGCTCGTCCTCCTTTACCTGAGTGTCAATGCGTTTTTCAACCACCTTAAGCGTACAATTCTGTTTTTCTACAAAAAATTCGTCCGGTTCCAACAAAGCCGGCAAAAATATTTCAGCCGCCTCGTCCGTAAGTAGGTTCACCACCCACTGCGCACGCGGGCTGTTTTTTTGCGTTTCTAAATACTGGCTCAGGGGCTTAAGCCCCGTTTCGTGCAGATAATCCGCAAAAGCAGGGTCTGCTTTTTTAAGTAGGTCTGCATACAGGTTGTAGGCCCAAAACATATTGGGCGTTTTGCCGTCAGTAGCCTCAAGAGTTAAAACAACACGTGTAATCATCTTTTTTCCTTTCCGTCCCCTAACGGGGTTATATGGTCTTAAACTCTAATCATTTACGGGTTCGTCCATGAGGACAAGGTTTCCGTCCCCTAACGGGGTTATATGGTCTTAAACGGTAATCGAGCGTGGGTTGCAGGATTCGGATTGCGTTTCCGTCCCCTAACGGGGTTATATGGTCTTAAACGAAAAATGTGCAAAGATGTTAGCAATTATAGCGATACGTTTCCGTCCCCTAACGGGGTTATATGGTCTTAAACTATTAAGTGCTTAAATAATAGAATACTACTGTAGGAAGTTTCCGTCCCCTAACGGGGTTATATGGTCTTAAACGGGTGTCGCTTTATTGCGAGGTAGACCCATAAGGTTTCCGTCCCCTAACGGGGTTATATGGTCTTAAACTGTCGGAGGGGTATACGCTTAAGAGTTTAGCACAGTTTCCGTCCCCTAACGGGGTTATATGGTCTTAAACTAGCCGAAGCCGAAGCAATAAACAAAATCCGCTTACTTGTTTCCGTCCCCTAACGGGGTTATATGGTCTTAAACTTTAATATTTTATTAGAATGTATAGCTCTGTAAAGTTTCCGTCCCCTAACGGGGTTATATGGTCTTAAACCGCACAACGGGAAAAACATTCGCAACGCCTCAACAGTTTCCGTCCCCTAACGGGGTTATATGGTCTTAAACTATTTGGAATTCTTGATGTGCAAGATTGGCAAGGGGAGTTTCCGTCCCCTAACGGGGTTATATGGTCTTAAACAGTCAAAATCTTTGATAAGATGTTGGCGCAAGTCAAGTTTCCGTCCCCTAACGGGGTTAT
>CAZMSM010000121.1:0-2928 GCA_964568955.1 uncultured Eubacteriales bacterium
CATAATACCAGTTGCTTTGCAAGACGGTTTTTGGCATCTTGCGCAAAAAGACTTCCGGATTATCCCACATAAAATCGGACCATATCCAGGCACGGGATTTATTTTTCTCAACAAGGTCAACCAAGTAATAAAAGTCATGCCACCAAAGGTCGTTCTGCCGAACAACGACATGGCTGTAATCCTGTTGGTTGTGATAATTTTCCTCATCCATGCCAATGTGAAAAAGTGGGGGTTTGTCGAAAATATCCACAACCTCGTCGATGATTTCTTTGCAAAAATCGTAGTACCAACGTGTTGAAACCGCACGGGCATATTCGCCCATCCATTGATCATGGCCGGTGGAAAAGTTCAGTTTTGGGATCGGTGTAATCCCCGCCTCCCGCATTCTGACAAGTTTCTTTTTTAAAAAATCGCTACTCCAGGACCTTTTTACCGCAAGTTCCGGGTGGCTCTTATACTGTACGCCCTCACCCAGGTCAATCACACAGGTGTTAATGCCGGACTTCGCCATGAACCGCACCAGTTCATCCCAAAGTTTCACATCGCAACGCAAGGTGTCGCTCGCCCCGCCGTACTCCGTGTACCAATTGACATCGTTCCACATATTGTAGCCCAAATGCAAGAGATAACCCCACATCAGTTCTTGTTTCATTTTTTACACCACTTTCCTGTAATAATTCTATCGTTCAAATTTCACCGGACTACGCCCTGCGCCGAGCGCAATATTCTTTATATTTTGTTTTACCCTGCCAACTTCGCATCAAGCAAGGTGCCGCCGAGCTTACCCAGTAGGGCACTGCAGAAAAAGCAAATTAAGCTAAGGCTTATGATGACCACCTTACCGCCTGTACCGAAAGATTCAACATTTATCAAGATGGCCAAGGCAACCGAGGCAATGAGAAACACTGTACCGATGATGATTTTTTGCTTAACCCGCGGACCGAACTTCTTTGTAAAGCGGGTTTTTGCATCAAATATGCCGGCAGCCATAGCGAACAAAACCGACACCGGTAAAATTGCCGATAAAAGTTTTTCAACCATAATCAAGTTACTGCTAACTGCTCCCTTTGTCGCAAAAGCGATGATGATAAACACGAGCGAGAGAATCGCTATGCTTTGAGGGAAATGCACAAGAATAGGATGAAGATGAAGACGAAGCTTCGCTAGGCGCTTTTCGCTGATATTGTATTTATAACTTTCGAAAGCGGTTGCCGGCACGCCGCAGGCAGGGCAGACGGTTTGCATCTCCTTTTCTTCACCGATAAAACCACAGACTTTGCATCGCTTGTACTTTTTCATTTTTCGGTCTCCCCTTTCTTATCGTTCAGTTTAGCTGTCTTGTGTGCTATATAAATCTATCCAATATCGCTGAGTAAAATGACCGTCACCTTCGATTTCGTTTTTCATCAATTGCATTATTTATTCTACCTTTTTTACCACAAATAATCAAGGCAACAATTTTTTTCTATCTCATTTCACACAATATGAACGTTCCATGCAACATTTTACTTTTCTATTCTCTTGACTTTGAAGCCTTTACGGTTTAATATCGAAACAGTCGATGTATACCGTAATGATGAACATTTTGGAAGGAAATAAAGCCATGGATATTGCGCAAAAAGACAAGGAAATCCTGCGGACGCTTGCCTCAAATTATATGGAAATCGCCACTTTACCCATTCAGCGGGAGAAAATGGAATTGTGGAAGGCACTCAACCGCGGCGACATGCAGCGCCCTATGGTGGTGCTGGACCAGCTGCCTTGGCATGAGCTGAATAACGAAGGGGCGTTAACGTGCCTTGCGCAAAATTCTTTTTGCAGAGAGCTTGAATGGGAGCTGCGCTCAACCATCTACAAATGGACGCATTTCCCGGTGGATATGGTGGTGGAGCCCTTCATTACCATTCCAAAATCCATCAATAACACCGGCTACGGCATCGGCACCGATGAGGAAACGCTGCAAACGGACGAAACCGGCGGCATCGTATCCCACCGCTACAGCAATCAGATTAAAACCGAAGAGGACATCGACAAAATCAAAGATATGGTTATTAGCCATAATGAAGACACCAGTAGAATCTTTATGGAACAGGCGCAGGATATTTTCGGCGGCATTGCACCGCTAAGGCAAAGCGGCGGTCTACAGTTTCACTTGGGCGTTTGGGACACGCTGTCGATGCTCATGGGGGTTGAAAACATCTATTACGATTTGGTTGACCGCCCGGATTTTATCCATAAGGTGATGGAAAGAATCACAGACTCCGTCATCGAGGGCATCGAGCAGACAAACAAACTGAAGGTTTACAACGACAACGCCAACGTCTGCCATTGTTCCTATGTCTACAGCGACGAGTTGCTACCGGACTTTGGCGCAGGCAAAGGGCCCCTTTCGCAAAACTCCTGGGCCTTCGGCCTCGCGCAACTTTTCACCTCAGTCAGCCCCGCCGTTACGGAAGAATTTGAAATCCCTTATATCTCACGAATGGCGGAATATTTTGGTGCTATTTATTACGGCTGCTGCGACCGTTTGGACGACCGTTTGGATTTGGTTAAAAGAATCCCGCATATCAGAAAAGTATCCTGCAGCCCATGGAGCAACCGCGACATTTTTGCAGAAAAAATTGGCCCGGAACTTGTGATGTCCAACAAGCCGACACCGGCCCTTGTTGCCGGGGACTCTTTTGAACCGGAGGCTGTCCGCCAAGATTTGGAACTGACGATGGCCGCCGCAAAAAGGAACAAGGTCAACCTGGAGTTTATTTTGAAAGACATTTCAACCGTAAAATACAAACCAGAACGCTTGACAGAATGGGCAAATATCGCAATGGATGTTGTAACAAAATAACAGAACAATACGCATTGTCATTCAAAAATAATCGAGTAGAAGGCTACCCATTAATTGAGTAGCCGTCCTCTCACACCACCGTG
>CAZMSM010000122.1:0-2850 GCA_964568955.1 uncultured Eubacteriales bacterium
CGTGTATATCACAAATCCTGCAAAGGATTTATATCGTTGAAAAAGGCCTTGATTTTGAAACAAAATCAAGGCCTTTTTCTGGCGGAGAAGGAGAGACTCGAACTCTCGCGCCGGTTGCCCGACCTACGCCCTTAGCAGGGGCGCCTCGTCACCAACTTGAGTACTTCTCCGTATGGTAACTGAATATATATTGTTGTGGATTATCAGTTAAAAATCAAACTTACAATCACAAACGCTTGAAGTGGCGGAGAGAGTGGGATTCGAACCCACGGTACCTTGCGGTACGACGGTTTTCAAGACCGTTCCGTTATGACCACTTCGGTATCTCTCCGTATGGGTGCGACGTGAAAATTATATTATCATAAAGCACCTTGATTGTCAACATGATTTGTCCGATTTTTCACATCAATGCTACACCGCGAATGACCTTGCAAATGCTTGTGTTTACAAAGTCATTCCGGCATTAAATTGTGTAAGCCTTTACACCACCGCTTGATGCCCGGTTTTGTTAGTCAAGCTTCATGACCCATATGTTGCGGAAGCTGACCGGGTCGCCGTGGTCTTGGAGCATCAGTGGCCCTTGTGCCACCGGCTTTTCGCTAACTCCGCCCGGTGTCGCGCGCGGAAGGATGATGTTATTATGCACCGGCAGTCCGTTTTGAAAAACGGAGATTCTGCCGTCTTCTTTGACTTTACCACGTGCGTTGAAGCGCGGCGCGCGGATGAGGATATCATAGGTCTGCCACTCCAGCGCCGGTTTGCAAGCATTCATAAGAGGGGCATGCATGTTGTAAATAGCGGAACAATCGCTGTCGTCCGGGTTTTCAACACCGTAGGAGTCCAGCACCTGAATTTCGTAGCAGCCGTGAACATACACGCCGCTGTTGCCCTTGCCTTGCCCTTTTTCCAGCGGCATATCCGGCTCCCGGAACTCCACATGCAAAAGTGCGTCGCCAAAGGTCTCTTTTGAAACGATGTCGTCCTTGCCAACGGTCATGATGCCCTCCTCGATAGTCCAGTCTGCGGGACTGCCGTCGCGTTTGGCCCAGCCGTCCAGGTTGCTGCCATCAAAGAGGATGATTTTCTTGTTTTCGTACATAATACTTGTTGTCCTTTCCGATTTTTTATTTGGTAAACTGCAATACAGCCCTTATGAAGTTTTCTTCTTTGGTACTTTCTCAATTTCGCCGGATTTAATCAAGGCAATTTTCGATATAACCGGTCCCGTCAGCTCATAAATCAGCGTTGCGCAAAGAATGACTGCACGGATTTGCCCGGCATACTCCGGCACCACCCGGTCTGCAACAATGGTAAGCCCTATGGCTACCCCTGCCTGTGGAATAAGTGCTAAACCAAGGTAATTCCTTACCGCATGGGGGGCCTTCATTGCCGCCGCACCAATCCAGGCGCCACCGTATTTACCGATTACACGCGCAACGAGATAGACAACGCCGATAAGACCGATTGACGGAATAAGTGAAATGTCCAGTTTGGCACCCGACACAACAAAGAATATCATAAATATCGGCGGCGTTATCATGTCTGCTATTTTGAAAACGGATGGGGCATCTTTTGAAACATTGACAAAAACACCGCCTAAAATCATGCAGGTCAGTAGCGCCGACGCCCCGGTATACTCGGCAAGGGCAAAAGCGATAAACACAACACCGACAACAGCGCACATGCGATTTGATTGTTTTTTGAAAAAGTGTAGCGGAACCAACATCACCAGCGAAAGTGCCACGCCGATAAGGATGGAAAGCCCAATGTCCGCAAAGGGAGCGAGTATGGTTTTTAGCAAACTCTCTTCGCCGCCGGTAACGGATTTTGTGTACGCAACCGCAAACCCAAACGCCATAAGGGCCACAGCATCATCAAGCGCTACCACACTGAGCAGCATTTTTGTGACGGGACCTTTTGCTTGGTATTGTTTGATAACCATGATGGTTGCCGCCGGAGCCGTAGCTGATGCAATGGCACCGAGCATAATAGCAAGTGGTGGCTCGAACCCAAAAATGAGCAAGCCAACGATAACGCAAGCACTTGCACCCAAGCCTTCAAGAACCGCGATAACAATCGGTGTTATGCCAACCTCTTTCCAATAGGAAAGCTTAAACTCGAAGCCAATGGAAAGTGCGATAAAACCGAGCGCCATTTCCGACACGACTTGGAGGCTATCAACGGCCTCGACGCTTACAACGCCGAACACATAAGGCCCAATAAGCAGCCCCGCAAGAAGATAGCCGGTAACATTCGGTAAGCCGACAAGTTTTACAAGCCGACCGAACAGCAGCCCGCAAAGCAGCATTAACCCTGCATAGAAAAGTATGCTCATTCTTCAAGTCCCTTCCCCAGCACAAAATCCAGGGGGACGGTAAACATAATACCAATATCCGGTTGTGAAAAATCGCCGATAACTTCTTGTGTTACACGTACAATGGTCTCGTGCTGATTGTCACGGATTACCGTTAGAACAGTCTTACTATTTGTGCCTTCATCGCCGGTCAAATAGTTGCGAATGGAACCGAAGAACGTAATTTCCTCTTCCTCATAATGGTCGGAAGCATAGAGCGCACGCGCCATTCCCGTACTGTCAAGAATAGTTGCACCGCAAATGTCCTCCTTCGCAAAAGCGAGCATCAGGTCGTCTAATTTTTCGATATGATTTAATATCAAAACAAACAGTTTCATCTTGTATTTCCCTTTCGTTTGCTAAACATCCGGCAAACGCCTTTGTATTTCTGCCGGATTTACCAATAAATATTATACCGCGAAATGAAAAAAACTTCAATGGCAAGCTCCTTCGAATTTTGTCTATTGCACTTTTAGCACGCCACCTTAACCCCTTTC
>CAZMSM010000123.1:0-2848 GCA_964568955.1 uncultured Eubacteriales bacterium
TCAATGTCCAGCAAATCCGTGCCCTCGCGCTCCTGCATTTTTTCAATGCTTACGGCGATGCCGTGCGGGACTTCTTTATTGAGTAGCCGTAGCAGTTTTTCGCGCAAAATCTCGGCGGCAATCACTCTTTCGGGCTGGTCGGTCAAGGTGTCCTCGGGGAAAAAGAATTCGGATTCCTTGGCCAATTTGCCAAGCTCGTCCTCAAGCGCGTCCATATTGTCGCCCTTCAAGGCGGAAATGGGGACGACGGCTTCAAAATCAAACAGCTCGGTAAACTTAACAATTCTTTCTATCAAAGATTCCCGACGTACCAGGGTGTCAATTTTATTAATCGCCAAAATGATGGGCATTTTAAGTGTTTTGAATTTTTCAATTAGTTCAAGCTCGGCACTGCGCACCTCGCCGCCGGCTTCAACAACAAACAAGCAGGCATCCACACCGGAAATGCTTTCGCCCACCGCTTTGACCATTTTTTCGCCCAGTTTTGTGCGCGGTTGGTGAAAGCCCGGTGTATCCGTAAACACAAGTTGGAGTTCACCCTTGGTTAAAACCCCCATTATCTTTGTGCGGGTAGTTTGCGGTTTACTGGTCACGATAGCAACCTTCTGCCCCAGCAGATGGTTGAGTATGGAAGACTTGCCCACATTCGGGCAACCGACGATAGCGATAAAGGCAGTTTTGGTCATTTGTTTGCTCCTGTTCCGTTTTTGTTCGGTTTTGTTTTGGGCGGTTTACCTGTTAAAAAGCTCCAAATAGAAAGGGGACCCACGAAGATATAAATGAGGCTCACGCTAAGGCTTGCCGCAAGGCTTATGAGCATTGGAATGTTCGTGGCATAATACCTAAAAAGCTTATCAAAAGCATCCGGTTGCCAAAGTAGGGCAAGCCCTATCGCCGCAGCAAAGGTAGCGCCGACAAGTACACCCGCGGCCGCAGTGTCTTTGGCGATTTTTGCCATTTTGTTGTATTTTTTTTCCACCAGGTCAATGGTGGTTTCAACCGCCGTATTTAAAATTTCAGCCATCAGAACGAGGGCATTGGTGATAAATAAAACAGCCAGCTCCAGCCTGTTGAGCTCAAAAAAGTCAAAAAACAACAAAAAGGAATACATATATAAGGTAAATGCCAAGTGGATTCTCATGTTACGCTCGTAATGAAGGCAATAAATAAAGCCGCGGCATGCGTATACAAAGCTTTTTGCCAAGGCTTTCATATCATCTCCATCCTTTCAAACGCACAGTGTTTGAAACATAGTTGCTTCAAACCTCGTCTTCCATATAATAACTGCCGTTCCTTTTAAGGCCAAGCTGCGTGAGCGCGGTTTCTTCCTTTTCACGCATGCGCACTTGTGCCAGGCCGCCTTCTTCATGGTCATAACCCAGCAGATGAAGCATCGAATGCACGGTTAGGTAGGCAATCTCCCTTTGGAGGGAATGCCCGTACCTGTTGGCTTGCTCCACGGCGCGCTCAACGGATATGACAATGTCCCCAAGCAGCTGCGCCCCCGTATCGTTGTTTACATCATAAACGCCTTCAATACCCAACGGGAAAGAAAGCACATCCGTACTGCTGTCCTTTTCACGGTATTTTAGGTTTAGCTTGTGTATTTCCTCATCGTTGACAAAACGCACGCTTACCTCCGCCGAACCGTTGAAATTTTCATTCACCAGTACCGCTGTGCAGCAACGGCGCACTAACATGCGCACGCCTGTTGGTATTTTGACTTCTTTTTGGTCGTTTGTGATGATGACTTTAACTTTTTCTATCATTTTCTTCTTTTGGCCTCCTCGTTTTTCTCATAAGCTTTTACAATATCCTGAACCAGTTTGTGGCGAACGACATCTTTTTCCGTCAAGCGCACTACAGCCACGCCTTCAATGCCGTTCAAAACTTTTACAGCGTCAGTCAGCCCCGAACGCTTGCCGTCGGGTAGGTCAACTTGGGTCACGTCACCGGTTACCACCATGCGGGAATTGAAACCCAGGCGCGTTAAAAACATCTTCATTTGTTCGGGCGTGGTGTTTTGGGCTTCGTCCAGTATGATATAACTATCATCAAGCGTGCGCCCACGCATATACGCCAAAGGTGCTACTTCAATATTGCCGCGTTCTTGATGCTTTGCGAAGCTTTCCGCACCGAACATTTCAAACAGGGCGTCGTAAAGCGGGCGCAAGTAAGGGTCAACCTTGTTTTGTAAATCACCCGGCAGGAAGCCGAGCTTTTCGCCCGCCTCAACCGCAGGCCTTGTCAAAATAATGCGGCTGACTTCTTTGCTGCGCAGCGCTGTGACGGCCATGGCCACGGCAAGGTAGGTTTTGCCCGTCCCCGCGGGCCCGGTACCCAAGACGATGGTAGCGGTTTTCATCGCTTCGACATACTCTCTTTGCCCGAGTGTTTTGGGCTTGACAGGGCGCCCGCGCGAAGTGATGCAGATGCAGTCCGCCGTCATTTCCGACAGCTTGTGCTCTTTATTGGCATTCACGAGCGAGAGCACATAGCGCACATTTAAGTCGCTGAGCGTTTCGCCCCGGCTGATGAGCAACAATAAACCGTTGATGGCGCGGACTCCTTTGGCGACATTTTCTTCCTTGCCCGTCACCTTGAGTTCCGACCCGCGGCACAGAACGGTAATGTTGTATTCGTTTTCAACCAGCTTGATGTTTTCGTCAAAACTGCCGAAAAGACTGACAGTTTCTTCAATGCGATCGATATTGAGTGTCTGCTCGTACATATAATACTCCTAATTTGCGCCAAAAACAATAATATTTCAAAAATATTTTGTTAGATTATAACATATTATTTACAGATTGTCACCCTCTGTTCTGAATAATTTACATAAAAAAACAGG
>CAZMSM010000124.1:0-2795 GCA_964568955.1 uncultured Eubacteriales bacterium
CGCCGTTAATATCGAAAGATACAACGTACTTGTTAATCTGCCACATTGCATAGAAGGTGACAACTTCGTTGAGAGTCGGAGTAATATTTAATATGACCGCTCCATCTGCATAGCCCATTCCGCTACCATTCACCGCCGTGTTCCAGCCGGTGAAGGTATATCCTAATTTCGTGTAGCCGGTCGCGGTCAAGTTGGATGGTGTGTCCCAAGTATGGGTGGTAGATGTCATCGTTACTCCACCACCGGAGTTCGGGTCGTAAGCTATTTTGTAGGTGTTCGCCGTCCACACAGCATACATATTGAATGCACCGCTGTCTACCAAGTTGAGCACGCTTTGCCCGTCATCATAGACTTTAGGCCCATCGTCACTTGTCGCCCAACCGGCAAAGGTGTAGCCGATTCTTTCAAATCCGTTAGGTGTTAGAGTCTTCGATGCATCATAGTAGTGATTGGAATTTGCCGTGAAACCACTATCAGAGCCATTGCCGTTATAGTGAACTGAATATAAGACGGGGCTCCATACAGCGTAAAGATTAATGACACCATCGTTTACGGTGGTTAAGTTTTCCACCGTTGCACCATCTTCAAACTGCCATTCCGGGCCAGGAGTTGTCGCCCAACCGGCAAAGGTGTAGCCCGGTCTGGCAAAGCCATTTTGTGTCAGCGCCTTGGGAACACCACAGGTGTGTATAATCGACGCCATGGAACCGGTTGTCCCCATCACGGTCGGATTATATATAACCGTATAGGTATGTGCTATCCATTTGGCATAAAGCGTTTGATCTGCGGTAATTGCTACAGTTGTACCTGTAAATATTTGTGCGCCGCCACCGTCCATTTCGGTATACCATCCATCGAAAGCATAGCCGGGCTTGGCGGGTGTTGGCCATCCGCCTGTCCCATTCCCGTATGTCGCACCGAAACTTACTGTCGAGCTTGCCGGAAAGACCGTGCCACCTTGTGCATCAAAAGTAACAACTCTGTCACTTGGTATATAATTATAGTTTTGAGTAATCGGCATTCTTCTATCTCGCACTGATTGCGAAGCGGTGCTTGTCGTGTATCCGTCAGCAGAGTCCAACGTATAGCCCGTATAGCTGTTCGGTGCGAAGTTAACCGTGTCGCCGGAGTCAAAGTTTTGCGTTTCGACAATGGTTGTCCTGCCATTGTTGAATTTATGATTAATCGTCGCGGTATATATGTTTTTGGTCAGTGCTGCATATTTGTCAGCCAGTGTGTCGGCTTTGTCTGTACCCGCCGGGTTCCCGAGCCGCGCAGCCGCTGCAGCTATTTCATCTGTAAATGCCGTAAAATCAGTTGAATCATTGGAATAATCTGCTGCCTGAAGCCCTAAGTTTGTATAGTACCTGATATTATTGCGCAATGCGCCTTTGTCAACCTTTGTTACCGTAACCGGTACAACGCAGGCAAAAATGTTACTCTCATTGTTATTATTCGCCCAGGCGGCACCTTTGAGTTTCATATTGTAAATGCCCTCGCCCGATATCGCCTTGGAGTACACATCCCCCCCGGTCTGCCCACCATAGATTATGCTCGATGTTACCGTCTGGTGAGTATTGATATCACCAAAAAAGATTGTACCGGTATTATTGTTGAAAACACCGTCGGCATCTGGCCCACTATAGTCTAACGTATAGTTTGTTACATCATCATAATCAGACATGTAATACCATAATTCATCCATATGCTTGACGTTGATAATCGCCATACCGCAGGTGAAATTGGGAATCTGATTAATATTGTTATACCGGCTTGTGTCAACGGTCAAAGTTCCCGTTGGGCTGACTCTATTTAGAGCATATGTGTCATCTCCGTCCCTCCAGTATCCGTCCTTAGCACCGCTCTGTGCCCACGATATATACCAATCGTATTGCATTTCGCCAACGGGTGCTGTAACTGTGCCAAGCATCGGGCAAACCACGTTGCCGGAAGTTTGGTTGAAAGTACAGGTTCCGCCGGCACCAAAACCCTGCACGCCGCTGACATAAAACCACCCATGCAAATCGGCTTTGTATGCGTCTTTTGACCCGTCCGAATTATATAGTTTCTGAACTACGCCAATGGCTTCAATCGGAGGCGCATAGCAAACGGTGTACGCTTTTGCCGTCATCTCTTCACCGCCAACCGTGTAGGTAGCAGTCCAAGTCAAGGTGGATGTGGCTTTCTGCGCGATTGGTGTGGCCAATGTTCCGGCTAAAATTGTTGTGCTGATTGTGTTGGAGCCTGTTGTTGTCCCCATTGTAACGTAAGCGCCCGTGCACGCAATGGACACTGCACTTGCGTTTTCACAATAAAAATAGACATTACCGTCTGTTTTAGCCTTGCTGGTGGAAAGTGAGGGAGATGTCGAATTGCTTGAGTCAACATAATACTTAAATGTTGATGCGTTACCGCTGGCAGGCGTCAAATAAATCGTCTCCGGTACATAAAAATGCACTGGGTATGAAGTAGCCGTTGTGCCCACCGTCTGCGCAACAGGAAGCTTGGATTTAAAGCTCCCCGTGCCAAGCCCTACCCCGACACTTGTGATAAGCAACGCCAGTGTCAGTAAAATACTTAATCCGCGTTTGATGTTTTTCATAAAATCCTCCCCTTATTCAATGACGGTTTCATGTTAAACTTTGCCTTTTCATCCAATTTATGCAGGAAATTATAATAACCCATTAATTTGATTTTAATGTAGCACGATTAAGTCCGTATAATTGGTGTAAATTCAAAATAAAAATTGAGCCATGCGCTCGCTTTCGGTATAATGAGTTTGAACAAACAAAAAA
>CAZMSM010000125.1:0-2787 GCA_964568955.1 uncultured Eubacteriales bacterium
AATCAATAATAATTATCAACACACTATAGCATGTTTGAAAATAAAGAGCAACCATATTAAGCAATTAAGAGTATACCATAATATAGAGCAGATTTTCGGCACACGAAAGCAGCATTTTACCGCTTTGGTGTGGCGGTCAAAACGGTTGACACAAAAGAGCGGTAAAAGGTATAATCAGTCAAAACACCTTGCAGAATTTTATTAAAAACAGAGGTATCAATATGGACTTAATTTTTAACTGCGATGTTGCAAAAGTTAAAATGGGGCACTTGCATATAGCGGAGGTATCAACGGACATCGGTGTGAACGGTCGTTACCTCACAAAAAGTGGTGAGGCGTGGATACCTGTGATGGGGGAGTTCCATTTTTCACGCTTCCCTTGTGAGCAGTGGGAGGATGAAATCCTTAAAATGAAGGCCGGCGGCATCACCATCCTCAGCACCTATATTTTTTGGATACACCATGAAGAAAACGAGGGCGAGTTCAATTTTACGCGCGACAGGGATTTACAGCGCTTTTTGTCGCTTTGCCACCGTCATAAAATGCTTGTCCTGCTGCGCATGGGCCCCTGGTGCCATGGCGAAGTGGTATACGGCGGCTTCCCACGCTTTATTCAAAAACGCCAAGACAAACGCACCAACAGCTCCGCCTACCTTGAAAAAGTGCGGACAATTTACATCCAATACTATGAGCAGTCTAAGGATTACTTTTATCAACATGATTCCGTGGTTATCGGCATTCAGCTCGAAAATGAATATGACGGGCCGGACAAAGATCACCTTATTGTCTTGCGGCAGCTGGCGCTTGATGTCGGCTTTGCCTTACCGCTTTATACCCAGACTGCTTGGCCGATTAACACAGTGGCGTCGAACAAGCTGCTGCCGATGTTCGGCACCTACCCGGAACGCCCGTGGGACGGTAGCAAAACACCGCTTCCGACGGACAACCGTTTTCGCATCATCGACAGCCGTGCGGACGAGGGTATCGGTAGCGATATTCTCAACCCATCAAAGATGGGGGAAACCACTTATGACGACTTCCCCTTTGCCACGTGTGAGCTTGGTTGCGGTAATCAAGTGACCGACCACCGCCGCCCGGTGATTTCGCCCGACGATGCGTATTCTCTTTTGCTCATTTACCTTGCGCGCGGGATGAACCTGCCCGGCTATTATATGTACCATGGTGGCAGGAACCCCTATGGTGGCTTGTATCAAGAGAGTAAACGGACATTTTATCCCAATAACTGCCCGGTTATCAGCTACGACTTTCAGTCGCCGCTTTCCGAATACGGCTACCTGCGCGAGAGCTATCACCGTTTGAAGTTAATACATTATTTTCTGCAATGTTTCGGCTCGAGCTTTGCGCTTACGCAAAGCATGTTTGCTCAAAAGACCGGCACACAGCTTGATGTTAAAACCGCTGTTCGCGTCAACGAAAATGGCGAGGGCTACGTACTGGTCAACAACTACCAGCGGCTTGACCCCTTTGAGGATATTGAAAGCGGGACACTTACGCTGCTCCAAAACGGCGCAACAAAGACGGTTCCGCTCCCAAGTGTCCCCTGCGGCAGTTCCATCCTCTTCCCCTTTCGCTTTACATTTCACGGCTTCACCTTCTTGTATATCACCGCGCAACCCATATGCACAGTGCAGGAAAATGGTATTGAAAAGCTCTACTTTTTCACACCGGACGGGGTTGACTGCACGTTTCAAGCAAACGAGGAGTTTGAAACGCAAGCCAAGCAAAACGGCAACAAATATGAGCTTGCCACCTATGACGAAAGCAAGCCGGCAATCACTTTTTTTACCCATGGCAAGTCTTGCGAAGTGTATATCCTCTCACAAAAAACAGCCCTTGACCTGTGGTATGTGAATGGGCGGGTTTTCATTAGCAAAGACACGGTTTTACCGTATGAAGACAAGGTTTTACTGCTCAAAGAAAGCAGCAAAAATGTCCCCACGATTACACTCGAACAAGAAGAACCGCAGCGGCAGCGGTACGATTACTACCTTTATTCCCGTGGCAAAAAGGTGCAGTACCGCCTGCATGTCCCACAGGATGCTTTTAAGTCATGTGAAGATATCCGCGTGGAGTGTGCGTTTAGTGGCAACGCCGTACAAATTTACGCAGGCGGTGTGCTCATGGCGGATTATTTCAATATAGACGGCACACTGACCATGGGCCTTCGGCGGTTTAAACAAGAGATTGAAAACGGCACGCCAATCATCATCAAACTCGCCGCGATGAGCAAGAGCAAAAAGGTCTACCTGGAACGGGAACTGGAACGCGGCACCGCAAGCCTTGCGATTGAGAAAGTGAGCGTTATCGAAAGAACGCTACAGTAATTTTTTTCGCCTAAACTTCTACCGTCAACCCGCATACAATGTGCTCGTAAGAAATGCTTGTGGGAACATTATTGTTGCAAAAATACGGATGTTTTGCTATACTTCTACAAGATGGAATTCTATTAATATGATAGGAGTGACAGGATGAAAAATTCATCGGACGCTATCAAGAAAGTGACAAGTCCTTTCCGCTATGCTATTGGTATGTTCGGCACATCCATCCCCATCAATATGTTTAAAACCTATGCCGCCATTTTCTATGTGGACACCCTTGGCCTGAACACGAACCGTTACGCTCTGGTGCTGCTCATCTACACCTTTGTGGATGCCATCGACAACCCCGTTTACGGCTTTTTGTCCGATAGGACACGCACCAAATGGGGTAGGCGCCGCCCGTGGATGGTTATTGGGACGCCGCTTTTGGTGCTTTCCTTCATCCTGT
>CAZMSM010000126.1:0-2722 GCA_964568955.1 uncultured Eubacteriales bacterium
AAAAAAGGCAAACGAGTGATGCTTATTGACGGTGACTTGCAGTTTGGCGATGTCAACTTGCTGTTGGATTTAGAGCCCAAGGACACCATTGTCGAACTTGTGCAAGAGCGCGGCGGTATTATGATTGAAAATATTCGGACATTTTCCATGGTCCACAGTTCCGGTGTCAATGTACTGTGCGCCCCCAAAAGCGCGGAATTTGCGGAGCTTGTCACCGCGCGGCATATTGAGACGATCATTGATGTTCTGCGCCCTTATTATGACTTTATTATTGTCGATATGTCCCCGGCATTTAACGATGTATCCATAGCGGCGATTGAAAACAGTGACGAGATTATGCTCGTTTATAACTTAGAGATTCTTTCGCTAAAAAATGCCAAGGTCTGCCTTGAAATACTCGGTCAAATTCAGCAGCGGGAGAAAGCGCAGCTAATTATCAATAAAAACATCAACAGTTTAATAAAGATTAAAGATTTTGAAACGATGTTTGAAATGCCTGTTTTTGCTACCGTTACCAATGATATAAAAACTGCGAACCTCTGCCTCAATAAAGGCCAGCCCATTGTTCTGGCAATGCCAAAAACACCCATTGCCAAAGAGATGATGGCCATAGCACAAAAAATTCTTATCAAAGCATAATTAAATTATAATTACTGTAATAGGAGCGAAAAGCATGAGCCTTCTGGATAGAATGGAAAGCCAAAAAAGCGGCGGCACAAACGGCATGCAAACCGACGATGCGGATAAGGGCGGGGATCCCTACCTTGCCGTCAAGCAGAAAATTCACAGCAGTATTATCGATAGAGTCAACAAACAAGGCAAAGCCAGTGTTGATAGGGAAACGATGCGCCGCTTTACCGGTGAGGCTGTGAATGACGAAGAAAATCTTATACCGCGTATCGACCGTGTCCGCGTCGCTTCCGAAATATTTAACGACATCATGGGTTATGGCCCCATTGAGGAACTGCTGGATAATCCGGCGTATTCCGAAATAATGGTCAACGGTGCCAACCATGTTTATGTGGAAATTGCGGGTAAGTTGGAACTTACCGATATAAAATTCCGTGACGATGCCCATGTTATCAATGTTATCGATAGAATAGTCAGTCAAATTGGCCGTCATATTGATGAGTCAAGCCCCATGGTGGACGCCCGTCTACCCGACGGTTCACGTGTGAACGCTATCATACCACCTATTTCACTTGTCGGGCCGGTATTGACTATCAGAAAGTTTAGCAAAAAACCGATTACAGCAAAAAAATTGGTCGAATTCGGTTCAACATCACCCAAAATGCTTGCGTTTTTGGAAGCATGTGTCAAAGGCAAGCTTAATATCGTAGTTGCCGGCGGTACCGGCAGCGGTAAAACAACACTGCTGAACGTCCTTTCATCCTTTATTCCGAAAGATGAAAGAATTGTAACCATTGAAGACGCCGCAGAACTACAGTTGGGGCAAGAGCATTTAGTTACATTGGAGGCAAGGCCCGCAAATCTCGAGGGCAAAGGTGCTGTTACCATCAGGTCGCTTGTCAAAAATGCCTTGCGCATGCGACCGGACCGCATTATTGTCGGCGAGGTGCGTGCGGAGGAAACGCTGGATATGCTACAGGCGATGAACACCGGCCATGACGGGTCATTGACGACTATCCATGCCAATAGCCCGCGCGACACACTATCGCGTATCGAAACAATGGTCTTAATGTCCGGCATGGAACTGCCGCTCAAAGCCATCCGCGACCAAGTTGCGTCGGCCATTGACATTATTATCCAACAGAGTCGTCTGCGCGACGGAACAAGAAAAATTACCAGTGTGACGGAAATAACCGGCCAGGAGGGCGAGGTCGTCAGCATGCAGGACTTGTTTGTTTATGATACCGAGGGTAAACTGGACAGTAGCGGCAAGTTTAAAGGTGCATTCCGCGCGACCGGCGTACGCCCCCACTGTCTTGAAAAAATCAAACAGAACGGAGTGCCGATTAATAATGACTGGTTCTCAAATTAGTGCAGTTATTTTCGCATTGTCCTTGTCTGCTTTTTTCTTTGTTATTTCATTTATAATGGTTTCAAAACTAACGCAAAAGAAAAGGCAGATTGCGGGCAGGGTTGAAAAAATATTACCCAAAGAAAAGTCCGTTCTTTTGGAAGTCAGGGAAAGCCGGCAGAACGACCAGCCGAGCAAAAAGCGTAAGTTAACAATAAGCAAAAAACTTTCAGACCTATTATATAATGAACTGACGCTTGCCGATGTTAAGTTGAAGCCAGAAGAGTTTGGCGTTTTATGGCTTGTTTTAACCTTTGTGCCTTCCGGCTTGATCGCTTTGTTTACCGGCCAAATGCTTTCTGCGGTAACATTGGCTGTTGCCGGTGCCGGCTTGCCCGTGTTTATTGTCAACAGTCGTAAAAGAAAGCGTACTATCGCTTTTGAAGTGCAGCTAGGTGATGCACTTATTATTATTTGTAACTGTCTTCGCTCCGGCCTGTCCTTCCAGCAGGCGATGGAAGCCATTGTGAAAGAAATGAGCCCGCCGGTTAATGTTGAGTTTGGCAGAGTTCTGCAGGAAATGCAGTACGGTGTTCCCTTGGAGGAAGCACTCAACAACATGACGCAACGGTTAAAAAGCCCTGACCTCCTCTTAACCGTGTCCGCCGTTAACATCCAGCGGCAAACCGGTGGCAACCTTTCCGAAATTTTGGAGATTATATCCGAAACAATAAAGGAACG
>CAZMSM010000127.1:0-2650 GCA_964568955.1 uncultured Eubacteriales bacterium
TGACCTCTTCTTGTTGACAAAAAGCATAAATCATGTAATATTATTATAAATCGTTGAACCAAGTTGTAGCAACGGATTAAACAGCAGAAAGGGAATTCGAGTAGTTTTTTGGCGACCGCTCCGGTGTGCCTTAAAGCCGGCTCGTACAAGCGCAAAGCAAGTGATGATAGATTACACCGTTACCAAGTCTGTAAGAAAAACCACCGCCATTTATATCCACAAGGATGCAAGTGTCGAAGTCCGTTGCCCCAAAAACTTTCCAAACAGTGAAATCGAAAGATTTATCAAAGAAAATCTTGCCGCCATTGAGCGTAACGTTGAACTTGCACGGATCAATGAACAACAAAAAAATGCTTTTTGCGTTAAGCCCGGCGACAAACTTTTGTTTTTGGGACGGAAATACCCGCTGGAGAGGGTTCAGCTTGCTAAAATCGGCTTTGATGGAAAACGTTTTTACATTCCCGAAGGCTTTCCTGCCGCCGACATAAAGCCGGCCCTCATCAAAATTTATAAAAAGCTAGCCGTGAATTTGCTAAGGGTAAAAACCCAAGAATATGCACAAAAAATGGGCGTTGCCCCAACAGCCGTAAAAATTAACAGTGCAAAAACCCGCTGGGGCTCTTGTAGCGGGAATAACAGCATCAACTATTCCTGGCGGCTGATAATGGCCTGTGAGGAGTGTGTGGATTACGTCGTGGTGCACGAGCTTGCCCACACGGTGCATCACAACCACAGCGACAAATTTTGGGCTCTTGTCGAACAGCATTGCTCGGATTATGAGCGCCAAAACCAGCACTTAAAAACGCTTCAAAAAAAGCTTGCGGCGGAAAATTGGGACTAATATCTAAGTGATATAAAAATATAATTGGAGGAATTGCAATGGCAGAGTTCAAGTGGGAAATCGTCGAAAAAATCGGCGTCATTTCCGAAAACACACAGGGTTGGACAAAGGAGCTCAATCGCGTGAGCTGGAACGACAGGGAAGCAAAATATGACATCCGCGACTGGTCCCCGGACCACAGTTCGATGAAAAAGGGGCTAACCTTCACCAACGACGAAATTATGGTGCTGTTGGATTTGCTCAACACAATAGAGAAACCCGAAGATAACCCCGAAGAATAAACGGTTATTTTTCCCCTTGTTTTGGGGGGGCGGACAATAAGTCCGCCCCTCCTTAAAGCAATTTTTCGAGCCCACTCGTATCGTAGTCTTCGCCACGGTTTTTCTTGGCGAGGACTTCTTGCAGTTTGTGGAAACGCACCTTGGTAATCGGGAACATCACAAGACCAAAAATGGATATTGCCAAAAATACGGCAGGGATAATGGTTGATGAATTTTCAATTGTGCCTGCCGAACTGCTTCCCGTATCATAACCCGACAGCTTCAGCATCAACGCAACCATCCACATGCCGATGGCTGAACCGAATTTTTGGAAAAACTGAGGCAAGGCCGTAATGACACCCTCGCGCCGCTGGCCGCTGATAAACTCGTCCACCTCAACAAGGTCATAGGCCATGGAGTAAAACACGGCCCAAAAGCAAGCGACGCCGACGGCCATAAAGAAAGCCACATAAAACAGCATCGGAAGGGTTGTAATGCCAATAATTTTCCCCACTATTAGGCCACACATGGATATGCTTAAAAATAAAATCGAAGCAAACCGTCGGTCTTTGATGGTAGCCACCTTTGTAACAACCGGTGTAAGCAGGGCGATGGTACCCACAAGCACGACAATCACAATCACCATTTTGTCCTGTGCATCCATGCCCAGGCATTCTTTTATCAGGTACATAAAGTTCGCCTGAATCATGGATGACGCGATTAAAAATGAAAACACAAACAAGACAAACCACTTAAAGGGTTTAATTTTCAACACTTGGATAAAGGCGCCGAAAATATCCTTGGCTGTTTTGTGCTTACCGTCCGACTGGGCGTCTGCTTTTTGCAGTTTGACATTCCGAAGCGAAAACACCGCGATAAGGGCAAAGGTAATCGACGCTATGCTTAAAAGCCCGGCGGTCGCCATCCACCCCATCCGCGCGGAAAACCCCAGCCCGATAATCGCCGCAGGCAAAACAGCGGGCAAGGCATTGCCCACAAAAATACCCGCGGCATTGATAAGCGCGCTTGTTCCGCGGATATCGGTACGCTCATCGTAGTCGGGGGTAATTTCCGCAACGACTGCGTAATACGGAATGGTATACACCGCATAGCTAAGCCAAAACAAAATGGTAACGGCCAAGTAATAAACGAACTTGCCGACTTCACTGAACAAGCCGATGTCCGTAAAAGCCGCCACGAACAATATCCCCATGGGAAAGGCCGCACGGAACATAAACTTGCGTTTGTCCGCACCGTCTTTGTCCGACATCGCGCCGATAATCGGGTCCGCCACCGCGTCCCAAATGATGGCAACGAAGCTGATTGTCCCGGCCAGAATGCTGTCCAACTTAACCACATCGGTTAAGAAAACCAAGTAGTAGGTAAAGAACATATTGTACATCAAGGATTCCGAGATAATACCGGTGCAATACCCGATTTTGCTTTTTGTGGAAAGACTTTTTACACGCGTCATACCAACATCTCTTTTCTTTATTTTCTTCATTTTATTCCTGCAAACTCTTCCAGAACCATTATACTTGATTTTTTC
>CAZMSM010000128.1:0-2647 GCA_964568955.1 uncultured Eubacteriales bacterium
CACCCCGGCGCGGTTATTCTGCTACACGCCGTGTCAAAAGACAACACCGCCGCACTTGGGGACATTGTGGATTGGGCAAGGGCCCAGGGGTATGTTTTTAGAGCTTTGTGAAATCAGTGGCAAAAAGGGGCTGTCCGTTTGGACAGCCCCCTTTTTGTATAGTCTTGCCGACTCGATTAAAAATAAGTTTGCTTAGTGACAAACATAAGTTCTATTTTGTCGCCATCTTTTACTTGATACACAGCGACACCTATCTTTGGAAATTCACCGTTAACGGAATAAAGCCAACCGCTTTGTTCGCCAAAAGCTTTTGCCTTCACAACAAGTCCGCCGATGTTTGACACGAAACCGCCATTCTCTTTGAGAATTATCTTTTTTTCCTTGGTTACTCTTTCCAAAATATCAAGCACTGTATCGCCTTGTTGAAATTGAATGTCGCTCTGATTAAGCATAATGCCATCGTTGGGAACAATGCTTTTATAAGCCTTGGTTTTTTCGGGATTGACCTTCATGTATTCCACGGCTTCTTTGCACTGGATAACCATGGAGACGGAATTTGCAAATCGTGTTGTTGTTTCGGGTGATTTTTCCGTGCTTAGACTTGGGCTTTGGGTTGTTTTCTCGGTGACAGAAGTCTCCTTCCGACTCGTGGAACTGTCGGTTGATGAGGAAGTGCTGCTTTTGCCATCGACAGTTGTGTCCCTGATGGCAGCAGTATCCTCGGGAATGGTTGTGCTGTCGAAAGAGTTGGAGTCGTTGCTTTGGCTGTCCGAAGAAGTACTACCGGAACTTGAAACTTCACCTTGCAGGTTCCCCCCACAACCGTAAAACAACAGTACCGGAATAAACACGAGCAAGCATATTTTCGTTATTCTTTTTCTGTTTTTCATGTTTTTCATCTCTTTTACAATCTATCCGTCAACCTATATAATGGAACGAATCAGTTGCCATATTATTTTAAAAACTAACACAAAGAACATACGAATGACTTGGAAAACATTTGTGACCGTATCACTAAAATCAAAAAGACTGCTACGACCTTCCGCAAATCTAACATATGCACCCAGCGCGTAGAGCATTTGATAAGATGACATCGTATTGGATGCACCGTCATAGCCCTTGATTCCACCGTCTTCATTTTGGTAGGCTTTAACCGCATCTAAAATTGTTTTTCCGTTTTTCACGTATTCGGTCCCCATGGGATCAATGCCTAAAACGCTCAACGCCGTCAACGCCTGCGCTGTGGTATCGGGGCTATCTCCCCACGCACCGCCGAAGCCACCGGTGCCTTTTTGACCGGCGTTAACAAAAGCAACCGCCGGCGAGATGACCGCCGCCACCGCCGCATCTGCCGCGTAAGGGGCAAGGGCTTGGAGTACCATGGCTGTTGAGTCTACATCGCCGTCAAGGGAATATATATTACCGGGGTCCGCTTTTAACAAATAGTTAAAGCCGCCATCGTTGCGCTGTGCAGAAATAAGGATTTGAATAATTTCGTTTTTTGTTGATTGCTTGCCATAATTTTTGGCATCAAGAGCAAGTAAAGCGTACGAAACACCTGCTGTAAACACTTCATCTTTCAAGTCTGTTGATGTGATGACATCTATAAGGTTGTGACCGCCAACGGATTTGGCGTTGCCTCTCTTTGCGTCAACGGCTAGTGCGATGCGTGCCGCATCGGTCAAATACAGATTGTCATAGTTTGCGCTGACTGCGCCGTCTATGTAAGTGAGATAATTGTCGTACCCCGAATAGCCGGCTCTTGCACAAGCAAAAACGGACCAGTCCACCTCACCGTCAAGGTCTGTACTGCCCGGCGTAATGGTTGCGTTTTTGACTTGCCAGGTTGCTATTTTGGATGCCACTTCTTTCGCTACCTCAACATTGCTTTGCGCGGCGAACGTCGTGAGTCCGAGTGACGAAAGGAGAATGCCGACAATCATCACTACCGAGATGAGCTTTTTGGATGTTCTTTTCATTGTTTTACTCCCTGTGCCTACTGAAAGGCTTTTATTTTTTCAAGGCACCCGCCTTGATGTGTACAAATCCCTTTTCCACCGTGTTCTCCCTTAAAAAAAATGCATCCCCTCAATAAAGAGAAGATGCACCAAATAATTGCTCAACAAAAATCGGCAACACTTTCCCTTTTACCCAAAAGTGTCTTTGCCCCGAAATATGGAAGGTCTCCTGACTTATGGCTTATGGTGGATGGTTTACCCAAGCAAAAACGTCTTCTCAAGGTTTGTGCCTCAATGACTTGGTGTCTTTGCCGTTGCCAAATACAGTAATGGTGGTTGTGCCGGATTTACACCGGCTTCCCTATTACCCGTAACACAAGGTTACAGCGCCACATAACGGTTGCATTATTCAATTGTGCGTACTTTTTTTATATTGCTGTACTGATACTCATCATACCACGATGTCCGTAAAAGTCAAGGTGTTGCGCCAAAAAATAAACGTGCCCGGCTTTGCAAAAAGAAAAAACAGGCGGCCAAAGTCTATCCCTTGACCGCCTGTTGAGTGTTTACAAAGCTTCTATCCGCTATAAAACCCTTACTTTTACCACACCGTCTAACTGTTCGATTTTTGCTATATTTTCTTTGTCTGCCGAACCGGTAATGTCCGCCACGGTGTATGCCCAGCCTTT
>CAZMSM010000129.1:0-2546 GCA_964568955.1 uncultured Eubacteriales bacterium
CATCGAAGGTTTGGGAGCGAACGTTTCGGACAAAGAAAACCCTTTCCGCCTCCGGCTCGTCCACCCCGGGTAAATCCGGCGTTTGGGGATAAATCTCATAATTCGGCAGGTACCTTTGTGGTTTGGTGCGCAAAATCAGTCTTTCGACATCATTGGTTTTGTTGACGGGCCTGCACGCGCCGTCGCGGAACTCTTTACCGTCCCACAAAACATAATATTCATTGTTCGGGCAGTCCAACACGATTTCAAGGCTGTGCCACAAAGCGCCAGCGGCAATTCTAAAAGCCTTTTCAACATTCGACCCATAGCGCACTTTCAGCCATCCGCCGCCGACCAGAACCCGGCAAGCGGGGATACCCGTGCTGTTTGCAAGTTCTATCTCAAAATCTTTTTCATAGCATCCGCCGACCATCACGTCAAGGGCGACCTTCACCCTTTCGCTTTTGGGGAAAATCCGCATCGCCTTTGCGTAATCACAGGGATCTTTATCCGCAATCTTCAAACAAACGTCGTTATTTATCCGCTCAAGGGATATGGGCGACCATTTGGTTGAATAGATGTTCCAGTCTTTTATGTAAGTGCCCGCGCAGTTTTCAAAGGTGCCGTTCAGGTGTTCGTCCACGCTTCTCTTGATGGGTAGGGGGATTCGTGTAACGCCGATGTCCTCTTTATTGATGCTGTGGCAAATCCACACCGCGCCGTTTGGGTACTCTTGATGCCCTTGGCAAATGCCGCGAATATATTGCGGGCCGAAGTCTTTATAGATTCCGTCATATCGTTTCGGAGGCAATTCGCCGAAGACGCAGGCCATGTCGTTAAACTCAATGCCGTCATCGGATGTTACAACAACCAAGGGATAGCGATGCTCACTCGAAAGGCTGTTGTCATAACAGATGGCAAATTTGCCGTCCTCGGTCTTTTGTCCCCAAGATTTTGCGCCGGAGGTTACGAAAGTCGGCTCGTACCGAATGTCCCAGTTCAATCCACCATCCGTACTGATACCGACTTTGCCTTGCTTCCACAGCGCCACTACCGTGTTTTCATCAATGTGGTACCAACAAAAGCTACTGGCGGATTCAAACGGAGTGTTCGCCGCCGTGCCTTCGTTCGGTTCCTCTTTTTTTATTTTAAGTCCGATGGCTGTATCCGCCGGCCCGTGTTCCTCCGTCCACTGCTCCGTGACAAATTTTTCAGCCAAGAGCTCGTCGCATGCGGCAATAAAGCTTTTGTCCTCGGCGTGCTTATAAAAAGGGAAGGGGAGTTTTGCCTGAGTCCACCCCGAATAATCCAAATAGCGGATAAAGTAAACAGGCCCCAGCCTGCCGTCCTCAAAAACTTCCCGCACGACTCGCCCCATACCAAAATTGCGCCAAGGACAAATGTCGTGATGAGGGGCGTGCCCATAAAAACCGCTGACAATCAAGCGGTCGTCTTTGGTGTGATAAAAACCCATCCGCTGGTGCATAAAGCCAAAAGTGCCGTCCGCCACCTCAATGACCGTACCGTCCGCACACTCATATTCGCCCGCCGGGACACGGATAACGGGGAAGGATGTTTGCGGTTTGCCCCAGTTAATACCGTCGTTCGATTTAACAATAAAAGACTGCCCACCGCCCGTGTGTTCACTCACAGGGTTGGACAGATATTCCAAATAAAAGTTACCACGCCAAAAGGTAAGCATCGGCGCGTGGTTATAGGTGTTGCCAAAGCCGTCAGCGTCTTTCGGGCGGCTACGGTTTGCCCGAAGAACCTGGTAGTTGGAAGCACCAACGGCATGGAGAAGCCCACCGTCATGCTTCATCAGGTCGGCGAATTCGTTGCCGGCGTAGAAGGGGGTGGTTGACATGATGTTCACTCCTTAATCCTCAGTCGCCTGCGGGCGACAGCTCCTTTGGAGGCTACTCATTGAAGATGAATCGTTTTTTTAAGCCATCCTATGAAGGGAGCCTTCTAAAGCCCTCTTTTCCAAAGATGGGTGGAAGGCAAATGCGATTCGCCCGACCGCAGTCCGACGGGTGATTTCTCACCTAAAGCTCAATTTCAACATCATACTCAGGCAAATATCTTCCTTCAAAAAAGTCCCTCGCTCTAAACAGGACTTTATTTTCGTAAACCTCGACCATAAAGCCGCCGCCTTTTGCATCGTAATCCCCATCGGCGCCTTTTTTGGTGAGCGGCGGCAGATTAAACGAATGGATATTGTCGACTTTTTCATATGTGTAAGGGCCTAAGTTTGTATGTACGTGGCCGCTTATTAAAAACACATTTTCATATTTCTGTAAAATGGCAAGAACATCGTCAGATGGTTCGCCGATGTCTCCTCCCTCCCAAAGTCCGCCGTTGTTCCATATACCCGGTAAACCGTGCGTCCTTTTGAGCGGCTGGTGAACGATGACAAACACAGGTAAACCCGAAGCGGTGCCTTGGGCAAGTGTTTTATCAAGCCATAAAAGCTGCTCGTCGCTTATGACAGCTGTTTCCATTTCCTGTGCTTCTGAGCCGAGTACGATGAAATAATAACCGTTTATCACGGAAGAATAGTACAG
>CAZMSM010000130.1:0-2528 GCA_964568955.1 uncultured Eubacteriales bacterium
CAGCTTGAATACCTGTTCAACCATCATGCATACCTCCTAAATATTTTAACCTCTCCTGAAAAGTGAGTAGATTGATTCTACCATACCGCGCGCGTTCCACGTGTTGCAGTTGCAACTGTTTGAGATAATTAACCTTTATTTTTGCGACAAAGGTTTTGCCGCTATTCGCTTTCAATCGCTTCACTCGCCATGGTGTCGATATATTCTTTTAAAGCGACAGCATTATTGTACGATTCATCCTTTGCCGCATAGATGAATGTGACGGTATGCCCTGCTTGTTTGTCCATAACGGTGCCAAGCAGTGTTGCCTCGTTTTGCAGTTCCTCAAAATACCGCCGCTTAAATTCCGGCCACTTCGGTGGTTGGTGAGCATACCACTTGCGCAAGGAGTCACTTGGTGCAAGCTCTTTGACCCATTCATCAATCTTAGCCTTAGCCTTACTGACACCCCGGGGCCAAAGCCTGTCAACCAAGATCCTGTAGCCATCACTTTCGTCATAGGGTTCATATGCTCGTTTAAGTTTGATCATTTTTACAACCCCGTTCAAATGACCGTCACGAGGACAAGCTACCGTTTATGCCCCCCCGCAACCTTTATAAGGAGTTTTTATTTCAGCATAGTTCGCACTTTGAATTCTATCATATTTTGCCGTAATTTACAACTCACCCACCCATATTTCCGCACAGTCTGCCATCTCGGTCACACCGTTTCCTTCTTACCTTTTTCACCTTTCTTTCTGCGTACCACTTTGCGTGGCCTTGATATATATTGTTTTATGTAGTACAGTACCCGTCGGCATAAGCTCAGTTTTCAACGTAAGGGGGAAATCGTATGAATAGGTCCACACAAATGGAGCAAGAGAAGATTCCAAATTTACTGCTAAAATTTTCGCTGCCGGCAATCGTTGGTTTGCTGGTGAACGCTCTATATAACATAGTCGACAGTATTTTCGTCGGCCGGGGTGTCGGTGAGGGGGCGCTCGCCGCCGTGACAATTTGTTTCCCCATTATCACAACCTTTATGGCTTGTGTGATGTTAATCGGCATGGGGGCGACAGCACTTATATCCATTCGTTTGGGCGAAAAAAACGAATCGGAAGCCGAAGAGATTGTCGGCAATGCCTTAACGATGTTTTTAATCATCGGGTTTATTCTAACCCTATTCGGATTAATCTTCCTTGAGCCGATTTTGCTTTTGTTCGGAGCGAGTCCCGATATATTGCCATTGGCCACGGATTATATGAGAATCATTTTAATTGGCAGTATGTTTATGGCGGTTGGCGTCGGCATGAACACCTTTATTCGCGCAGAAGGCAATCCTAAAATGGCTATGAATACGATGCTAATCGGAACCATCACAAACATCGTACTGGACTACGTTTTTATATTCATCTTCCACTGGGGTATTAAGGGCGCAGCGATAGCGACAATTATTTCATACAGTGTAACCAGCACTTGGGTGCTCTACTACTTTTTAACCGGGAACAGTTTGTTGAAGGTTCGACTTAAAAACCTTAAACTAAAGAAGTTGCTGGTGAAAGGAATTTTGATCGTCGGTTTCCCCACATTTGCACTGCAGGTGACGGGCAGTATTCAACAGTTAATCCTAAACCGAAAGTTAGCCAGCTATGGCGGCGATATGGCTTTAGCTACTGTCGGAATAGTTATGAGCATTGCGGCGTTTTTAATCATGCCGGCCATGGGCATCAGTCAAGGTGCTCAACCGATACTGGGATACAATTACGGGGCTAAAAAGTTCGCACGAGTGAAAGACACCTTAAAACTAACAATTTTCGCTGCAACGGCCATCATAACGGTTGGCTTTATCGTTTCTAAAATTTGGCCGGCACAACTCATTGGGCTCTTTAACGAAAATCCGGTGCTGATTGAGCAAGGCATCCATGCGATGGATATCTTTTTCAAATTCATCCCCTTAGTCGGCTTACAGATGATTAGTGCCAGCTATTTCCAAGCTGTCGGCAAATCTAACCAAGCTACTATATTAGGCTTATCGAGGCAATTTTTCATCTTTATCCCGGTTTTGTTCATCCTCCCGCATTTCTGGGGTTTAGAAGGCGTATGGTGGTCCGCCCCCGTCTCTGACATTGGTGCTTTCTTCTTAACGAGTATATGGCTGTGGGTTGAAATCAGGAAACTGAATAAAACGAAAGATATTGATGTTCCTAAGCAAATAGACAACAAACTGCTGAAAAATCCTTAAAAAACGAGTGCAGGGTTTCAAGTGTGTTGATTTCGTCGAAAACCCTCTTCCGGTGAATCACCGGAAGAGGGTTTTCTGTTGTCATACGCTATTCTGGCTTAAGTTACATAATCCTTCAGATAACCATACCCTTGCGCTTCCATGTCGTCTACCGGGATAAAGCGCAGTGCTGCACTGTTGATGCAAAAACGCGCGCCGGTGGGCGACTCATTTTTACCGTAGAATACATGCCCCAGATGGGAATTACCCGCACGGCTTTGGACTGCGGTGCGCACCATCCCCATGGTTTTGTCGGACAGCAGGATTA
>CAZMSM010000131.1:0-2511 GCA_964568955.1 uncultured Eubacteriales bacterium
ATTAAAAATATGCTATTTTTTTGCTTTTTTTTAGCCATTATGCTTGTTGATAATATAAATTTGACAAGTAGTGCTAAATATTTGAACGAAAATCAGTATTCCGGATACGGTGCCGTTACACAAACAGGCTGTTTTGCCGAGGCTAGGCCTTGCCTGCCGCAAAGCGGGCAGTGCAGATGATTGTCTTTGAATTCGACTTTGCATTTTTCGCAATGGAGCATGGTTGTCGAGTTGATGGGCTTTTGTCCCATGTTGCTTTGCACTTCAACATTGACGCCCTGCTCCGACAGATATGTGAAAAATATCCGCTGAATATCCGTTGCATCGCTTTTGGAGGAAAAGTTAACGTTCACAATTCCGTTAAAGCTTAAAATGCCACAATTAATATAGTTTTTCAGTGTTCCGCCGGATATCATGTCAAAATGGCCAACATGGGCCTCCATCCCTTCAGGTACGGTGACAATGCCGAGGCTTGACATTGAACTCGTAATGAGTTTGTCCCCAAGCAGTGCATACCCAAGCTTCAAAACCGTCTTTTTTGAAAATAACGGCATGTATCGAAAAACCGCTAAATTTGCGTCTGCTACATTTTTGCATGCGGAGTTCAGCAGCGTTTCCTTTTTAAAGCCTTGGTTCATTTGTTTTTTTGTTAGTTGTAAAAAATCATCAAAAGTGTAGTCCTGCTTTTGCGGATATATGGCAACATTGGTAAACAGAGAAAAATTTCGCAGTGTGGTTGAACCAAACATACGCCGTAAATCTGTGGGAACGGATATTTTAATCGGCTTTTCACTTTTTTCAGGCAGCATATTATTGTAGAAAGCCCAGGCATACAAGGCCACCAAATACTCTGTTACGGTAACGCTTTTCGCTTTGGTGACAAGCTTTAATTCGTCAACCGGCAAATAGCCATGTGTCATTTTGAAATAACAGTCATCAGCCGGAAGCGACGGAAAATACTTGTAGGCCGCCGCTTCATTCCTGCTGACTTTCTCGGTGTTTTCGCATTTGAGTTTTAGGAAGGAATCCTCGGTTTCGGCTGTTGTTGGTTTATCGTTTGGATCCAGGACACCGTGCGTCTTGTCGATTTGGTTGCCCTGCAACTCCAAATATCTTGCGAGAATACTTTTGAGCAAGCACATCACCCCTGTCCCATCCGTTACCAAATGGAAGATGTCGATTGCTACACGGTTTTCAAAATAGGTTACACGAAACATCGGTTTTTCACCCTTGCCGACAACAACGGGGCGGCACGGGCACTCACTTTCCTTCACCAATACTGCAGTGTCTTGCACGGTTCTTACTTTGTAAGCGAAAAAACCCGGTTGAAGCTGCACATAGAGCGTAGGAAACCGCGGCTGAAGCTCAGCAATGGCTTTTGCCAATATTTCAGGCTCAACCTGTTGTTTTAGAACAGCGGCGACGCGGAAGGTACGGTTCCATTCTTTTTTTTGTGTTGCTGCGTAAATAATTGCGGAACTGTCTAAATCAAAAGTTTGTGCTTGTTTTTTATAATTATCTTTGCCGATGACAATCACCATCTATTCCTAAATTTTGAAGACTCTTATGCTACTTGAGTTTGAGTGTACCAAATCGTCGGGCGCAGTGCAACTGTTTTTTTATGACCAAGGCACGCGTAAATATTTTTGTTGCTTATTCGGGTAATCTTGTCTACAATACAAACAAGACTTTTTTACTAACAAATCTAATAAGGGTGATTGATTAAATGAAAAATACGCCTGCAACTGTTAAGACAGTTGGGACAAAAGATTACAGCAAAATGGTTAAAGGCTTGCAGATAGCATCGGGACTGTTCATGCTGGCGATGGTTATCTTGTGTGTTATACTTTTAAAAAAGTATAATATCAGTGTAAAGAACCTGGGCGAAATACAAGGTAGAATAGCCGGTGCGCAGGGTGGAGAAATTACCTTTGCCCTGGGGATGGTCTTGTTTTCCATTATTAAATCCTTTGCGCTTGTTTTCCCCCCGGCTGTGTTATTTGCCTTGTCGGGCTTGGTTTTCGAGCGTATTTGGGTCGCATTGCTGGTGAATGCGGTTGCTACGGCACTGAGCCTTTCGCTACCGTACTTTTTAGGGCGTTTTACGGGGAAGCCGATGTTCGACACGCTCAAAAACAGATTCCCTAAAATCAGCAAGCTTGACGACTTTGCGGGGGAAAACGAGTTCGCGTTTGTGCTTATCTTAAAAGTTTCCGGCCTGTTGGCAAGCGATTTGAGCAGTTTGATATTTGGCACGATGAATGTCCCCTACCGCAAATATATGATAGCGGCAAACCTTGGCCTGCTGCCACTGAACATCGTATGGACTTTGCTTGGGGCCAAAGGCGACCTTACGAACCCATTGACTTTCCTTTATATTTTACCGATTATTTTGTTCGCTGTTTTTTCATTTGTCGGGATGAAGTTTTATACAAAAAAGAAACAAGCGCAGACGTTAACGGCTACAGATTCAGTAGCTTCAAAAGACTAAAAATCATCACTTTTGTTTTA
>CAZMSM010000132.1:0-2464 GCA_964568955.1 uncultured Eubacteriales bacterium
TCTCTAAAATTTATTGTCTCCATCATATTATTTGTGGGGTTAAATGTCAATAAAAGCCGCAAGCAAATAGCTGCTTACGGCTGAAAAACTTGAATGAAATTTTAATTGCCCGCCTATTGCTATATTTAGGCCATGGTTACATAAGATTATTTTAGGTTTCATTATCTTGTGAAAAAGATAGTTTGCTTTTGTCGGTTATACTCTCATTCTTTTTATTAAGAAAAATCTCGATATTCTTTGAGCAGTTATAATACTTTGTGTAGTCAACATACTTCTTGCGCCGATTACTTTTTGCATCTCTAAGAACTTGAACGTTTTTGTTTGGTGAAACAACAAGTATACCAATGTTATGTTTTCTTGCATGAAAATCAATTTCGTTATTTCTGTCTTTTAAACATCTGTTATGGACATCTTTCGAAAGCGCAATCCATCTTTCATTGGCGGGGTATCTACGAACCTGATTAATAACATCAATATGTTCGAAAGTTCCTATTAGCGCAACAATTATAAAGATAAGAATAGTCGCAACAAGTGAAATTGCAATTGCTAAGCCCCATTGCATTAAATTAGTTTGATTCCGCAGTAAAAACAATGAAAGTGAAAAAGCGACCAGGAGAAAAATAACGGTGAAGCTTATAAATCTTTTGTCCCTATATCTTGTTTTAAGGTTGTGCATAGTTTTTCCCGATTTAGCTTCTACCACAACTGAATAGGTTTTGCCATTTTGCATTGTGAAAGCCAACAAACCATCAGCGCGACCGTTTCCTCTCTTATACCTTGTTTTCGCTTCTTTTTTTGCATAAATTTTATCTTCGCTTAGGTTGTATTTTGCGGCATAATGTTCCTGTAGCTTTTTTATGGATGCTTCTTGAACAAATCGTTCGGTTAACTTACTCATTTGCTAATCCCCTCCAGATTATTTTATGTGGTGTTACTGGTTCCTTTGCTATCGATTATAGCAATAAACTGTCGAAATCGCAAAGATAAAAAGAAATTAGATTTTAGAAGAGACACAGCCGTTAGTTGTCAAATGCAAAACACGGCATAAACGGGGACAGCTTTGATGTCGTTTTCGAACCCAAAGTTTTTAGCGGAAATTCTAATCGAATAGGCGGGTTTGTATTTTTTAACGAACACACCCAGGCTTTTTGACCTTATTCGGATGCCTGTTTTTACTTCCACGGGGATGATATCATTGCCCTTTTGTAGGACGAAGTCGACTTCTGCTGTGTTCTCGCTTGCCCAGTAGTGGAGGCGATATCCGTTCGCCGCGAATTGAGTGGCAACGTAATTTTCCGTTACGGCACCCAAAAATAGGTTGTCAACCTCGGAATTTGACAGTATGGTTTGCTGGGATATGCCGGATTTCATGGTGAGCAAACCAACATCGCCCATATAGAGTTTGAAACTTGATAGGTCACTGTACACAGATATCGGCATGAAGCCCTGTTCGATTTTTTGGCATTTTAAAACAACGCCCGAAAAATCAAGCCAATCGATAGCACTGCCAAATATTGTAGCCGTTCCACCTTTTTGAGCTAATTTGTATTGGAATTTTTTATTGTCTTTTGCCAGTTGAACGGGTATTGAATTATACGCCGCCCTTATTTTAATGCTCTCGGCATTCGTGGAATACTTCGCCATATCGGCAATATAGTCGTTAATGATGTTGCCCTGAATATCAGGCACGGACAGCAGGCTGTTTGTTTTGATATATTCAAGTATACTTTTCGGCATTCCTCCGATAATCAGGTAAAGTTTATACAAATCCATGGCCTCCAAATGTAAGGCATAGGGGAGAGGCTCGTTGGCGGTAAAACTCTTTCTGATTTCTTCACATAGAAAATGTTTATCGTTTGCCCATAGGAACTCTTCAAAATCAAAAGGATAAAGAGTCATTGAATTAACATTGCCGACGGGAAAGGAATGTTGCGCCCGGCTGATTCCCACGCCAAGCAGACTGCCTGCACAGGCAATGTGGTATTCGGGTGCTTCTTCACGAAAGTATTTTAACGATGTCAAAGCTCTTTCGGCAGACTGAATTTCGTCTAAAAAGATAAGCGTTTCGCCGGGAATAATTTTTACCCCCGTACTTGCTTCAAGGTAGCGGATAATTCTTTCCGGTGCAATATCCTCGGCGAAATATGAGCGTACAGCCGTATTGGTCTCCAAATTAACATACGCCACATCTTTATAGTAGCGTTTGCCAAATTCACGCAGTAAATATGTTTTACCGACTTGCCTTGCCCCATATAAAAGCAGAGGCATCCTGCCCTTGTCGTCATTTTTCCACTCAACCAGTTTATCCATTATTTTTCGTTGCATCTCTCTCACCTCGGTGAAAGTATAACGCTTTTTGATTTATATGTCAATATTAATCAAAATATTTTGATTAATTGCCACTTAACGTTCAATTTTACTTGTGATGGGCTTAGAAAGGTGGCAAAAAAACCGCAAGCAAATG
>CAZMSM010000133.1:0-2324 GCA_964568955.1 uncultured Eubacteriales bacterium
GCCATTCTGCAAGTGCACAGGCATTGGCATCATTTTGCAGGTAAACGGGAACACCGTATCTTTCATTAAACAGTGCGACAATGGGTACGCCATCCCAGTCGGGTAAGTTCGGAGGGCTGTATATTATACCGTCTTTACTGCTTAAGGGACCACCGCAGCTGATACCGATTGCAGCTAAATCCGAGGTCTTGAGTTCGTTGCGCAGCAAAATCGAATCACACACACTGAAAAACTCATCAAGGACCGCCCGCCAACCTCTTTTTTGATTGGTTGGAAAGGCGATTTTATCCACAATAAAGCCCTCAAGACCTTCTTTCGGAAGAATGCTTTGCCCCAAAATCACAGCACATTTTGTGCCACCTATATCAAGTCCCAGCGAATATTTCATGAAATGTACACCTTTCTTATACGATGAACAAATTATAACGAAGCGTCGACTAAGTGTCAATAAGAGTTCGGTTTAGCTCGGTAAAGCAAAACCTTTCGAATTTTTTATTTTGCTAAAAAAGTCATTGACAATTCTCTATATGCTCGCTATAATAAACATTGAGAGTTCTCTATGTCTCAGTCTATTATTTATAGTCAGGGGGGAATACGATGAATTTAGCCAACTACTTGCCGTTATTTAAAGCATTGGCAGACGAAACCCGCTTAAGTATTGTTCAGTTGCTTGCACACGGTGACCAGTGCGGGTGCAAAATCTTGGAAAATTTTGACATCACGCAACCGACGCTTTCCTACCATATGAAAATACTGTGTGACAGCGGCCTTGTTCAAGGGATACGAGACGGCTCCTGGATGAGATATTCTTTAGACACAGCTGTATTGAAAAATGTTCAAACTTTGTTTTTGGAGTTCTCAACGGTACAGGACGGAAACCCGGATGACTATAACTGCGTTGAACTTTGCGATTAATTGTGACTAACCGGTTCAAATATGAACACTGCAATTTCGAATGTTAAAAACTAAGAAGGAGATCATTATGGAAAATTCAACTGCTTCGGAAAACAAGAACAACCTTGCCCTTAAAATCATCATCCCCGTATTGCTCGTGTTGGTTGTTGCGGGTATATGGGCGGTAAAAACCATACAGGATAAAGACGAGCTGAACGATACCGCTTCAATCGTTCAAACCGACGCACAAGGTAATACCGAGGTAACCGGTAATCCCGATTTTGCCTATGCCGTTACAGGTGAGTTCAATATTGAAAAGTTAAAATCGTATGGGCTACCTATTGTAATTGAGTTTGGCGCCGATTGGTGTGGCCCTTGCAAGCAGATGAAACCGATCCTTACAGCACTGAACAAGGAATTGCTTGGGAAAGCTATCGTGCGAACGGTTGACACAGATGAGTATGGAAGTCAACTGAGTGATTACAATTTCCAGTACATTCCGACTCAAATTTTTATCAATGCTGACGCAACCCCCTACAATCCGGCGAATGCTGCGCAAATGCAGATGGATTTGCATTACGACTCCGTTACAAATGAACTCAGCTATACAACACACACCGGCACCCTGACAAAGCAAGAGTTGCTTGATATTCTAAACGAAATGGGTATGAAATAATGCAAACGATGATAAATGATTTGCTGGCGACACTGTCGAGTGTAATCTCCGATAACATTTGGCTGGCTCCCCTTCTGGCTTTGCTGGCCGGAGTGCTTACCGCTTTTACCCCCTGCTCCCTTTCAAGCGTTCCGCTTGTTATAGGCTATGTGGGGGGGGCAGGGCAAAAGAACACGAAACGCGCCTTTGCGCTGTCCGTCACTTTCGCGGTGGGTATGTCTGTCACATTTACAGCGCTTGGTGTTACGGCGTCACTTTTAGGTAAATTTATGCAAGGTGCCGGTAAATGGTGGTACTTGGTTTTAGGCGTGCTTATGGTATTGATGGCCTTGCAGACTTGGGAAATTTTTAATTTTATCCCGTCCACCAATGCGCTGAGCAAGAGCAAGAAAAAAGGCTTTATCGGTGCACTGCTTGCCGGGGTTTTAGGCGGCCTATTCGCATCACCGTGTTCAACACCCGTACTGGTCGTTCTTTTAGCTTTTGTCGCAAAGGAAGGAAGAGTTTTGTTAGGCGTTTTCCTGCTTCTGCTCTATTCGCTGGGCAACAGCACGCTTGTCTTGGTTGCCGGCACTTCGGTCGGCTTTGTCAAAAAACTCTCGGCAAGCGAAAAGTACGGCAAATTCAGCACCGCATTAAAAATTATCATGGGTACGCTCATTCTGATGATAGCGTTTTATATGTTTTATCTTGGATTCTAAGGCAATCCGGCGGGTTTAAATATCAGCCATACAAGAATATATCCACTGATAGC
>CAZMSM010000134.1:0-2270 GCA_964568955.1 uncultured Eubacteriales bacterium
TGGCACAACGAATTTTAGCGGTTTCAATCGGGCGCAAGTCAAGGCTGCTCATGGAGCCCTTTGTTTCCGCAATAAAATAGATGTGCTTTACCGCGCCTTCAAAAAATGCTATTGCCCAGTCCGGCGAATAATTGCCCACGGGCGTTGGTATTGCAAAGCCTTTGGGTAACTTGGCATATACACACACCTCGGTTGCGCTGTCCAGTTCCTGTGCAAACCGGCGCTCAACGCTTTGCTCGGCCGTACCGTCCGTAAAGACGAAATCCTGAACATGTTTTGTTGCCCTAAAGGCCTTGTCAAAATCTTGCCCGTGCTTTTCGGCGGTGAAAATATCGCTGTCATACTTGCCGTCAATCTCATTGTAGCTGATATGTTCCACAATGACCGTCGCTTTTTGCTCTTTTATGAGCTTGATGGATTTCGTGATAAACTCTTCCGGGTTATGTTTGAACATAACGAAAATATGTTTTTCCAACCCTTGCAGAATGGCCACAACCGTCTTGCGCGTCAAGGTCGTACCTTGTGCAATTTTGCCAACTAAATCATATTTAATTTGGCTGGTCTGCGCGTGCGATAGGGTTTTTGTTGTTGAGCGTGCGTTATCGAAACTGGCCCCGGCACGAACTTCGTCCTCTTTTAAAACAGCCCTTTGCGATGCCGTCGTTTGCGTATACAACAGCTCCGACACAAACATTTTTTCGTTGATTGCCGCTACCGCATTACGAATCAGTTCATCCGAATCAAAATCAACCGTATAGGCATATTTATGGTTGATGTAATTCCAAAGCGTTTGGAACTCCTGCTTAAAGAAGTTTTCGTTCAGCTTGTTTTCCGTAATCTTCGTTTTGTTGGCGTCATCCACCATATCCGCAAGCACTTTGTCGTCAAACACGCCCTGAATCAAGGTGTGAATTCCTTCCGACATTTCGGTGAGATCCAAGGGCAGGGGCTGGAGGCAGTTATTTTCCAAATCCGCCCGGTAAGCATCCGTCACATTGTCTTTGTTATCAACATAGTCGTTCTTGACAAGGTAGCGGTAAATATCCCTTGCCTGCTCGTCATTGATAGCAACAACCGCTTCGCCCACCGCAATACATTTACCCATAAAATATTCAAAGTTCGCCATAGACGGTCGATTATACAACACATCTTTAATTTGGCTTTGTAGCTCCGCTACAAAAGTCCTGTAACTTTCGCTTGCAATAACGGTGAGCTTATTAATTTTATGCACCGCGTCCCCACAGGTTTCGGCATCCATCCTGTTCCCACTGCTGTTGACGCATATTCGTAGACCACGCCCAACCTCCTGTCGTTTGCCGGTTGTGCTGTCGCTGCGTTTTAAGGTGCAAATTTGGAACACGTTGGGGTTGTCCCACCCTTCGCGTAAAGCGGAGTGAGAGAAAATGAAGCGCGTCGGTTCCTCAAAACTCAACAAGCGTTCTTTGTTTTTCAAAATCAAATCATAGGCGGAAATATCATCGCTCTCGGTGGAGTTCCGTTTGGTTTTACTGTTTATCATTCTGCCGGTTTTATCGATACTAAAATATCCCTTGTGGGTATCTTTCACATCAATGCTTTTTAGGTATTTGATATAATCCGTATCCTCAAGGGTGATGTATTCATTTAGAACGCTGATATATTCTTGCTCAAACACATCGCTGTATTCGGAGTTGATTTCTTCCCCCGCGTCGTTGTAGACCCTGTACTTCGCAACCTCGTCTATAAAGAAAAGGGACAACATTTTAATCCCTTTGTTGAACAGTTTTTCTTCTTTTTCAAAGTGGGAAACGATGGTTTCGCGGATTTGGATGCGGCGCATATCCCGTTCGGATATATCCCCCACCACATCGCCCCGCGTAATTTTTACGCCGTTGGTAAAGGTGACGGTAGCGGTTACCGGGTCAACGTCAGCTATTGCGTAGCCTTTGTACTGTTCCAAAGGCGGCATATTTTTACCGGCGGACAAATAATACAGATTGTCGGAAACGCCGAGGATTCTCGGTTCCCGGTTAATCGAGTTCTGATAGTTTATTTCAAATTCAATTTTTGCCATCGGTGGCTTTTTAGCGGAGACAATAATATTTTCCAAATACAAATATTTGTCCGTCCCGCGGAAGTTTTTCACCTCAAAGCCTTTAACTTCAATCTTTTTAACCAAGCGTTTGTTATAGGCATGCAAGGCATCCAAGACATAAACCATATTGTTTTTTTGGGCAAGCGTTGCGGAATAGTTGAGGCAAAACAGCGGGTTGAACTCCTTAAGTGAAGTC
>CAZMSM010000135.1:0-1044 GCA_964568955.1 uncultured Eubacteriales bacterium
ATATTGCAGTAACGGGTTTCGGCCCAACTCACGGTAGTAAGTGGTTACCACCAAAAACCGTAGTGGCCGGTTTCCACGCCGGCCGTCAAAGGCAAAAAACCGTAGTGGCCGGTTTCCACGCCGGCCGTCAAAGGCAAACAACATAAGAACACAAACGGCAGGCATGGAAGCCTGCCACTACAAAAACGAAAACCGGCGCACCGTAATGGGCGATTTTTGCCAAAATTCCGTAGTGGTCGGTTTCCACGCCGGCCGTCAAAGGCAAAAAACCGTAGTGGCCGGTTTCCACGCCGGCCGTCAAAGGCAAACAACATAAGAACACAAACGGCAGGCATGGAAGCCTGCCCCTACAAAAACGAAAACCGGCACGCTATATGGATACTTTTTGAACGAAAATTGTCGAATTTTATAAATGTACCGAAAATACAGTTTTGCGTTTGTGCACATTGCATAGATTATAAAAGAATATTTATATGAAATTACAGAGTTGAGAATATTGTTGAATTTATGACAATAATATTGTATATTAGATATTAATATTGAAATTATGAAAGCGTGTCTATATGCGGCAACAATCCGAACTGACAGTTATCACCAAGGCAAATGACCTTTGCACATATGTGTTAACCATTACGGAAAAATCTCCAAAACGGTTCAGGTTTACGCTTACGGGCAAAATGCAGAATTTGACACTCGATGTCATCGACAATTTATACAGAGCCAACGAAGTGTTTGTTGGCACCGATGGTGATGCCAAGGCGAATGTCGCAAAAAGGCTTGATTTTCAGCATTCGGCATTGACAAGCCTCAAGATTCTTGGTGTGATAGCTCAAATCGCTCGGGAACAGGTATGCATTTTACCTAAGCAGTACGAACAAATAACAAAAAAAATCTTTGATTGCCAAAATTTGCTTGGTGCCTGGATAAATAGCGATAAAAAAAGGTACAGGTTTGATTATTTATAACCATAGGGATACGGCTGTGATTGGAGCTTATTGGTGGTTGCGGACTCCGGGCAATAATTCGAATAACGCCTGCAACGTC
>CAZMSM010000135.1:1054-2220 GCA_964568955.1 uncultured Eubacteriales bacterium
TGGCAATGTCAACAACAACAACAACAACAACAACAATGTCAGCAGTACCGGTATCGGTATCCGTCCCGATTCACCTTGCGTCAGATAATGTATGAATGCTCATATATTCGGTACAAAAAGGTAAAGGAGCCGTATTCCTGCCGCGCGGCGGCGAAAAACTGCCATCGGTTTTGCAGACCTGAGAGCACTCTGTTTTGTGAATGCGCAAGAGATTGCCCGGTGGCCATTTTTTGAATACTACAAAAATATGACCTATGACGAACTTTTTACTTTTGAAAACCTGTATCAGGCGCACATGAATGCCCGCAAATCCAAACGGCATAAAAAGGATGTCATTCTTTTGAGTCTTTGCAGGGTAAAGACTATCAGATTGGCGGTTACAACAAATTTTTTGTCTATGAGCCAAAAACGCGGGAAATTCAGGCGCTTGCCTACCGTGACCGAATAGTTCAACACGTGTTGTGTGACAATTATTTTTATCCGCTGCTGGCGAATAGATTAATCTATGATAACAGTGCCTGCCAAAAAGGCAAAGGGACAGATTTTTCAAGAAAATGCCTTACCGGTTTTTTTACCGATTATTACAAAAAAAACGGGGCAGTCGGTTATATTTTGAAGGCAGATATTCGGCACTTTTTCCCGAATATTGACCACGAGTGCTTAAAGTGGAAGCTGCGAAAAATCGTTAAAGATGAGCATATTCTCAACCTACTTGAAAATATTATTGACAGTTACAGCAACGATACGGGCAGGGGTATTCCGATGGGGAACCAGACGAGCCAACTTTTTGCCATTTATTATCTTGACTCGTTGGACAGACTGATTAAAGAACGGCTCCATATAAAATACTATACACGCTATATGGATGACTGTATCCTCATCCACGAGGATAAGGAATATCTCAAGTATTGCTTAAATAAAATGGAAGAAACGGTTGAGGACGAGCTTTCGCTTGAGTTTAACCAAAAGACACAGATATTACCGATAAAAAACGGTGTGGATTATTTGGGTTTTCATTTTTATTTGACCGATACCGGCAAGGTTGTCAAAAAGCTCAGGCAAACAAGCAAAAAGAGGTTTAAAAGCAGGTTGAAATCCTTGCAGAATGAATATTACGAAGGTAATAAATCCATTGGTGACATAAAAATGGTTTTGGCGGGTTATAA
>CAZMSM010000136.1:0-2182 GCA_964568955.1 uncultured Eubacteriales bacterium
TCGCCGTACATTTCTTCCCTGTCAATTCTAAAGCCCTGTTCGACGTCTTTTGCTATTGGATGATAGGGGTCGGTTGTCCACAATCTTTCCCCCTCGCCCTCTTGTTCACGCCAGCGCAGGGAACAATGCGTGCCCATGAGCTTGCGAAAGGGCTTGGAAAAGTGTGCGGAGTGGAGGAATATGGCACCCATGCCTTCTTCCACTCTTTTGCATACTTTCTCGACAAGCTCGTCCTTCACCTTTTCATGCTTGCTGTGGCCCCACCAAAAAATCACATCGGTTTTGGCCAGCGCCTCGTCCGACAGGCCCTGCTCCGGGTCGTCCAAAAACGCACAGGTAACCGAATAATCGCCCTTGCCGTCAAAGATCTCCTTAATTGCGGCACTCATCCCCTCGGGGTAGGCCTTGCCTTTGTGCGTGCTTTCGTTCCAAACTAAGATGTTAATCATCTTCAGCCCCTCTTTCTATATATTAAAATATTGTTACTGTTTATTGCCGGGCAAAAGCATCTATTCAACTATAACTTTCAGCCCTGCATTGCTATTAGCCGCATCAGAAAAAACACATAGCAACTGTTCGCCATAGTCTTCAAGGTTTTCCGTAAGTAATTCTGCGTGTTTTATGGTAATTTCGGTATCCGCCATTGAGGTCAAGCAGTCATACGTGGCATTGAGATTTTTACCGTAATAGTCCGGGAACCCACACTTTCGAGCCATATATTCGTGTGCCTTTTCACGCGTTTTCATTTTTTTCGCATTAAGCGTTATCTTTTTCACAAAAATCACCTTGTATCAATACAACTTTTTAAAGCTATCGTAGTGGTCGGCTGTGTAATAAACAAGCCCGTCATTGGAGTAGACCAAGCGTTTTGGTCCTCTGCTCTTTGCGCCGAGGGTGTCGATATCACACTCATAGTATTTGCGTCCGCTTGCTTTGGGTAGCAGTTTTTCATAATTCCCAAAATAGTCCCCGCCTATACACTTGCCGGGGGCATAGGGTTCAAGGTAGCCGCCCGGCCAACCGAGCGCCTGTGCTTGCGACTTTGTGATAAAATTATTCGGCAGTTTGCCGAAAGTATGGATATATAACGAAACATCGGCTTTGGTTGTGTATACGCCGTCCGATTGTATACCGGATTTTGAGGTTGCCCTTGTTTCTTGCTTCGTTGTTTTTGCGTCTTTAGTAGTTCTGGTTGTATGAATGGTTGCTTGCGTTTCTTTGGTTGTGCCGCTTGTTTGGATGATTGATTGCGTTTCTTTGGTTGTTGTTATTACACTTGGCTGTGCGGTGCTTACACTTTCAGTCGTGTCGGTTATTGGTGTAATTTTAATCAGGTCAGAAAAATTGAAACCGCAGCCCGAAAAAGTAGCGATAAAAAGAAAAATTGTTAGTACAACCGCGATGAATCTTTTCATCCAAACATTCCTTCACACAAGTTAATGGGTATACGGTTTTTATTGCTTTTTCATTCATGTTATTGTATCCAACCTGTTTTGCTTTGTCAACTTGTTTTCGGGTTGCCCAACATCACTTTTTTCACATCTATGCAGGAAAAAAATAACGGCCGCAGACAGGTTTCCCCCATCTGCGGGCGTAATAACTGTAAAAAGTAGGGAACAAATTCATCCGTTTTTTGGGGTTCGTGCCCCCTATCCTATTTTTTCTTCCCACCAAGTAGCCTTACCATCAGCGGCGTTTTGACTTCAATGGCCTTCTGGGGGCACATTTCTTGGCAGCAGTAACAGCGGATACACTTATCGTAGTCGTACTGCGGTATTAAGCCGGAGCCCTTTTCCATACTAAGGGCCTTTTCTTCGACGGGGCAAACTTCGACGCATATGCCGCATTTAATGCATTTTGCTTTAACGATATAAGGCTTGCGACCTGCCTTGCCCGGCTTTTCTTTTTTTAAGGCATCACGGTTTACGTTGAAATTCGGGTTGCCGTACTTTGCGAAAGCTTCTTCACAGGTAATGACGCCGGATTCGGTCACGACTTCAATATCCTTACTGTGTGCTTTGCCCACACCGTACACTTCGCCGTAAAGGTTTGTCGGCACCGCCTGCGGGTCAATATTCACCAAGTGGCAAAAAACCGTGTCCAAAGCGACGGGGTCGGCGGAAATGAGGATAACATTCATCGGGACCGGGTCCCCCGAGCCGGGGCCGTTGCCCTCCATCGC
>CAZMSM010000137.1:0-2172 GCA_964568955.1 uncultured Eubacteriales bacterium
AAATATGAATGATATATTTAAACTGGCCGAGGATATGATGTACCGCAATAAGCTTGCAGAATCCTCGAGCATCAGAAGCAAAACAATCGATTTGATTTTGCACTCCTTGTTTGAAAAAAACAACAGAGAAATGCACCATTCCCAGCGGGTTGGCAGTCTTTGTGAAAACATAGCCCGCGCACTAAATTTTTCTAAGACCGATATCAGCCAAATGGGCATCGCCGGTATGATGCACGACATCGGTAAAATCGGCATCAGTGAGGAAACGCTGAATAAACCGGGGAAATTGACCACGGCCGAAATGACCGAAATAAAACGACATTCGGAAATCGGTTACAGAATCCTCGACTCGGTGAGCGAGTTTTCACAAATAGCCGATTATGTGTTGGAGCACCATGAAAGACCGGACGGCAAAGGCTACCCCAAAGGACTCAGCGAGAAAGAAATTTCCCAACAGGCGAAAATCATTGCCGTTGCCGATGCCTATGACGCGATGACATCGGAAAGAACTTATAAAAAGTGTTTATCTTGCGAAGAAGCTGCGGCTAAAATCAAAAACGGGAGTGGAACACAGTTCGACGCGAAGATTGCAAGGGTCTTTGTTGAAAAAGTTTTAGGCAAGGAGTGGTAGAGCGGCAGCAATGCAGTGTGGATAACTGTCAATTTCAAAGGATGTGAGCGAATTGCCGATAAGAATTGAACATGTCTCCAAAAGTTTTGAAGGCAAAGAGGTTGTTAAAAATCTCAGCTTAGCGTTGCCGGAAAAAGGGATTTACGCCTTGCTGGGCGCCTCCGGGTCGGGTAAAACAACTCTGCTACGGCTAATCGCCGGGGTTGATACACCCGATAGCGGTCGCATTACCGGAACCCAAGGTAAAAAAATCTCTTTTGTGTTCCAAGGTGACAGACTGCTGCCCGCTAGCACCGCATTCGAGAATATAGCCCTTGCCTCCTCACCCCAAACAGCAAAGCTGTGGCTAAAAAGGCTAGAGCTGGACGATGCGGCCGACAAAAAGCCGGACAAACTCAGCGGTGGCATGGCTCGCAGAGTCGCGCTCGCACGTGCCCTCGCCTTTGGTGGCGATATTCTGTTGTTAGACGAGCCCTTCAAGGGCTTTGACAGTGAATTAAAAAAACGGATAATCCCCTACATTAAGGACTTTGCCAAAAATGCCCTTGTTGTGCTGGTAACACATGATGAACAGGAAGCCGCGATGGCGGATGCAGTTTTCACCATGGAAACCATTTTGTGACAAATTGGATAATGTGCATTCATGCACATTTATGCACATTTTTGCGCAAAAAAGTTATATTTATGCCGATTTCCCATTGTAATAATACCCGATTTATTATATAATCATCGCATATGGGTTTGAGCCGATGGCTCTTTCCTAAATAAAATATTGAGGTTGAACTATGAAGAAAAAATTTACCGGCATACTATCGATCCTTTTAGCATTTTCACTGATTTTTTCACTTGCTGCGTGTGGCAAAGATAAAAAAGATGAAGAAGAAACCACGACCTCTGTCGAAACTACGGTTTCCGATGAAAACACAATGCCGGACGAAACAACCGAAATGCCTTCCGACGAAACAACAACACAGCTCACCGACGAAACCGGCACAGCTCCTTCGGGCGAAACCGCATCAAACACAGATGCAACCACAGCTAACCCCTCATCTGCGCCAAAAACAGTTGCGGAAATCGTCGCATACTACAATGCCGCAGCAAATAAAGCAAAAAAAGAAAAACCGGCTTATACCCTGGTTACAACAAATATTATCGGCGATATCACCAGCTCAAGCAGTTTGCTTGAAGGGATAGCCAAAAGGGTTGTCCCCATGTTCAGTGAAGACCTCATACCCACAACAGTAAACGTTAAAAAGGGTGACGGCTCCTCTCTCCCCGTAAAAGACCAGAACTACGGTGCTAAAGTAGAAGCAAGCTCACTAACAGCTAAAAATGGCGCTATTTGCATCGACAAAGGCTCTTATTACGAAATTACGCTTAATTTCAAACCCGAAAAGCTCAACAGTCTCCCGGTAGATGTCACAAAAATCAGGCATGGTCAAGCGTTCAATATGTTGACACAAAAACTCGTCGATGACGAAACGGATAGATTCAAAGCGATTGTCAAGATTGTGAAGTTTGCACCGGAATATCATGACTGT
>CAZMSM010000138.1:0-2087 GCA_964568955.1 uncultured Eubacteriales bacterium
AGACCATGCCGTGCCATCAAAGCACGCATAAACAAGCTGTGTTTTTGCAAGCATTTCGTCAAGCACAATACTGTCTTCATATAGATCTGTGCCGCGCTGCCACAATGCATAAACCTTGGTGCCGTCTGTATAAATTTCCGGGTCAAAGTCTGCCTTGCCGCTTTCATACACAGCTGTTGGCACTGACCACTGCGCACCGTCATAGACACTGTAATAAAGTGTTGTACGGTTGGCATCGGATTTTAGACCGTCATCATAAATCCACAGTGCAACGATATTTCCGTTATCAAGTTTCGTAAGTTTGGGCGCACCGTAAGGATACACATTGACCTCACTGATACTCTCACCAATGCTTTGGACAGCAGCTTTTATTTGGAGGTAACCACGATCGATTAACTCAAAATCATTTTTACCGATAACCATAGATTTGGTGTTCAATTGCCCAAAATCAGGATACAGTTCAAGGTGCGGGAAATTAGTTGTCCACTTAGCCCCAAGAGGGCCTAATTTACCCTCAACATAAGCCTGTGCGGAGAGCGTTACCTCTAACGCCGTGTCAAGCGAGGCTGCCGGTAAAGTGACTTTACCTTTTATTTCGCCGTCAATGCCTGCTTCCACACACGCGATGTTGGAATTGCCGATACCTACGCCTATAGATGGCTTAACCGCCAGCGAAAGGCTGGTATTGAGCCCAAGTACACCGCTGCCGCCAGCTACGGCAAAAAGCTTGCCTTCAATACTTCCACCGATGCTAAAGGTGGCGTAAAACACACCCCAGAACGGGACATCCTGCTTTACTTTTGCTTCAGCGGTGACGACCATGCCGCCCTCTTTAAAGACCATGTACCCCGAGGAATAGTCAAACTCTACATAGCCCGCAACGGACAAATCCGCGTCAAAGCCGACGGACCCGCCGTTTTTCACCAGTTTATCCTTAATTTTGTTGTAGTTGTTATAGTTTTTGTACTGCGTCGCGTCGGAAAAGCCTTTGAAGAAATTCTTAAAATCGGCATAATTGTCGTTAAAGGCGTCGTCGGAGGATATATCGACCCCGTCCTTAATGCCCACGATATATTTAACGGTCTTTTTTGCGGCATCTTGCTTTGATTTGATGGAGAAATTGCCGAAATCAAGTCCCGCGTCAAATGAAAACAAGGGGAAACTATTACCGAGAATATTCACCGTCGGTCCACATATTTTCTCTTTGGTAAAGGCAACGTCGGCAAAGATTTTCGAAAAATCAACCCCGCTGGTCATGCCGATGCTATTCTGTCCGTAGGGATTCAGCTCATATAATCGCCGGGTTTCGCTGGAATAGCCGCTTTTCGTAAAAGTAACCTGCCTGCTCGAATCGGAGGAGTTGCCAACTTGCAAATTGTAAGTGCCATCCGCCGCCGTCGCGCCGACGGAGCTGCCGTCGTAAACGACAGCAGCTCCGCTTATTGGTCTTCCGGTTGCTTCGTCCACCGCCTTGAGTGAGTATGAATTGTAAGCATTAGATGTGAAGATGCCGGATGTCAGATTTAGTTTTAAAGCGGGACGGATACCGATATCGGTACTGCTGACATGGTGGTAGTCGTAGCTGTGGTAGACAATGCCATCGTTATTGACGCCGCAGGCGTCATGCGAACTATCGCCCGGAGTCCGCAACCACCAATAAGCTGCGTTGTTACTATATGTTGAGCAACCTTGAAATGTAGCATATTGCGTCGCACAAGCTACCCTGGAAGAACTTGAACCATAACTGTTGGGGAAGCCATATGCCACGTTCAGTGAATCCGTAAGGGATAGAATAAACACCTTGTCATTGGTCGCAATGCCGCCTTCGGTTCCGTAAACGGGATTGTCCCCGTTAACTAAGTGGGTGGTGTTGATTTTAGATTTTTCGGAAGAAGAAAAAGCCCTGTTATAAAAAGTGGAATTCAGCCAGGTTCGCAGGGTGCAGTCCGCCCAGGTCGTACCGCTACCACTTATGTTGTATGGCTTGGCATCCAAAATCTTATCCGCAACAACAAACACACCGCTGCTGTCAGCAGAAAGAACTCGCCAGGTAATCGGCTCAAACTTTAGGAATGTTGAACCTTCTT
>CAZMSM010000139.1:0-1976 GCA_964568955.1 uncultured Eubacteriales bacterium
GGGTTTTCGAAATCTTCGGTTTCGGAGATAGCGATACCGTGCTTGTTGAACGCATCCGGGTCCAAGTTGATGGTAAAACGACCGGCTTTATTTAAAATGCTGGCGCAGGAGAACACACTGGTCATCAGTACAAGCAACAGCATCACTATCGTTAATAGTATCCTTGTAAGTTGCCTGCGTTTGTTGACCTGCCGCGCAGTGGTTCTGATTTCACGCACTTTTTGGCTCACACTGTGTGCCCCCTTTCGTCAGCTGATTTTCTTCTCCGGCATTAGGTCGCCGTAAAGTTTGCCCTTCATTTGGTCAATGCCCATGATTTTGAGAAGATCAGCCTTTTCCTGCGTGTCTACACCGTTGATTCTTGTTTGTGATTCAAGCTTTTTTGCAAAGTCGATAATGCCTTGGAGTATGTTTTGCGCTCGCTCTTCACTTTGGATGTTGTCAAGCAAGCTGTCGTTAATGCCGATATAGTCCACCTCGTACTGGCCGAGGTGGGAAAGGGATGTGTATTCCACGCCAAAATCGTCAATAGACACTACAAAGCCGATTTGACGAAGTTCTTTTATGTTGGCGATGATTTGTTCTTTATCGGCCTCCAAAATGCTTTGGTTGATATTGAAACAGAATCTGTCCGGGTTGACGCCCTTTTTGTCTACAATTTTTGTCATTTGCGAAACGAAGTATTTTTTGGCAAGATACTTTGTGGACGTGAACAGGATAATACGGTTGATGTCCGCCTCGCGTTTTTCACAACGGAGGATGGCGTCACATGCTTCTTCAAGTGCCCACTTGTTGAGTTCGTTGATTTGCGCTGACTTTTCCGCAATGGGGATAAAGGAGAATGGCATCAAAACGCCGAGCTTGCGGTCGTTAATACGCATGCTCGTGTCAAAATCAATGGCCATATTCAGATGGGTGTCGAACACCGGCTGGTACAACAGTTCAATGCTCCTAAGCGGTACGCCCTTCCGCTTGGTTGCGCTTTGCCGGGTCTTCTTTTTTTGTTCCATAGATGCACTCTCCGTTTTCAGTAAAATCGCCTTGTTGCGCAAAAATTGCCTTGTTGCGCAATTGGAATACTTCTATCAAATATGAAAAATCGCACACTTATATAAGATACTATCACTCGTAATCATCTTAACACCACGCTAAGCAAATGTCAATGAATTTATTTTATTTTCGCAGGCGTTTTTTGTTTAATATTTCTACAAGAATGATAGCGGTTTTTTAAATGTTTTTGTTGAATTCTAAAGTCATTTTCTTGCCGAATTTTGTTCGAAATTTTATTGGAAAACGCTTGCGCTTTTCGACCGTTTTTGAAAATGATTGGCAAAAAATGTGGCGTGAATTTGCAGCGCATCGTTGCTTTTTTGTCTGCCGTTTTCAGTGTATACGAACGCCCGAGAGGCACCTGATTTCCTCCGAAATTTTGCTGACTTTTAAGGCTGTTTTTTGCACTTTTTCATACTCGTTTTCATAAAGCTTTGGCATTGTTATAAAGTTTTTAAATGCCTGCGCCTCGTAACCCATGATGACGGCCTTTGGCGTATCGCCTGTGAGTGATACTTTTGAACCCTTGCTATTGCTATATAAACAAAGGTCTGTAAGCTTTGATATAGAGCCGATGGTTATGGTGCCTTCGTCCCCTATTATTTGCGAGCCTATTTTATCCTGCCCGATTTTGGAATAAGTGAGGACAGCTTGCATGTCGGGGTATTCCAAAATCGCTGCGCCACTGCCATCCGCACCGTTTGATAAAAAGCCGGCACAAGCAGATATTTTTTGGGGTAGACCAAAAAAATAGGCCGCCGGATAAATGCAGTAACAGCCCAAATCCATCAGCGCACCGCCTGCCATTTTGGGGTTAAAAATATTGGGATTTTTTCCGTTTTTAAACAGCTCGTAGCGTGAAGAAAGTTGCGAAAAATCCAAGTGCATGGCGGTAATTTTTCCGACTTTTTTCAACGCGTCTTCCA
>CAZMSM010000140.1:0-1967 GCA_964568955.1 uncultured Eubacteriales bacterium
TTGGTGGCGTTCGTTGCCGTGTCACCCTTAAAGCCGGGGTCCGTTTTGGTTATTTCAAGGGTAACGGTGGTGGGTGGTTCCACACCGAATACGTGGCCTTTATACGAAAGGATTTTGCAGGTTTCGTTTTCTTTAACGAACTTGAAGTTATCCGAAAGCGAGTCAGCATCGATGGGTACAAGCTCATAGCTTTCGGGGTCCATAAAGTAATACAGGTTTTCATCGTTGTAGGAATATTCCATATCCCGCCGCTCAATAAATGCTGAGGGGAATTTGTCGTTCGGGTTGAAAGTGTGGTCAATGACCGAACCGACGATAACATTGCGTAATTTGGTCCTGACGAATGCAGCGCCTTTGCCCGGTTTTACATGCTGGAACTCGATAATTTGGTAAACGTTCCCTTCCATCTCAAAGGTAACGCCATTGCGAAAGTCGCCTGCGGATATCATAAAAAAACTCCTTCGATGTTGTTGGTTCTACGGCTATTCTAACCTATTGATAGTTACATTTCAAGTATTATTTTTGAATGACGGGTTAACGATGGGTGAACGATAGGTGCGCGATTGCTCAGCTACTGCTCAGCTACTGCTGAGCCATTGTTCAACCGCTCTACTCAGCCCCCAACTACCGTCAATTCTTTCGGGCTACTGGTCAAATTCTCACACCCGCACGGCGTTATCAGCACCATATCCTCAATGCGCACGCCGAACTCCCCGGGCAGATAAATCCCGGGCTCCGCAGTCACCACATTGCCTGCTCTGAGTATGTCGGCACTTGCCGGGGAAAGGGTGGGTTCCTCATGCACTTCAATGCCAACACCGTGCCCTGTGCCATGGCCAAAAAATTGACCGAAGCCGGCGTTTTGGATAAGGTCGCGCGCCGCGGCATCTGCCGCCTTGCAGGTTACGCCCGGTTTGAGTATGGCAAGCGTGGCCGCCTGGGCCGCAAGCACCGTTTCATAAATCAGTTTTTGTTTTTCGCTGACGCTCCCGAGCGCGACGGTGCGCGTCATATCGCTGCGGTAGCCATCCACTGCGGCACCAAAATCCAGGGTTATAAAATCGCCCCTCTCCACCTTTTTGTCGGAAGGAACTGCGTGGGGCTTGGATGTATTGACGCCCGAGGCGGCTATGGTTTCAAAAGCCAGCGAATGTGCCCCGCTTTTGAGCATGAAAAAGTCCAGCTCCAAAGCGATCTCCCGCTCCGTCATGCCCGTCTTGATAAATTGCAACATATGCTCGAAAGCAAGCTCCGTTATTTTTTGCGCTGCTTTTATTTTGTCAATTTCTTCCGTGCTCTTTTGTTGGCGCAAGAGCCCAATAATCTTGTCGATAGCGGGGCCGTCAAAAAGGCGGATGTCACCGAGCATCTTTCTAAGTTTCGCCGCTCGTGCAACGGTGGTTCTATCCGTTTCAAAGGCAAGGCATCTGCAAGCGAGTTTTTTGGCAAGGGCGGGCAGCTGTTCCGGCAACTTTTTTTGCTCCAAAACGTCACAGCAGTCAATTTGGTTTTGCGCCGCTTCGATATAACGGCTATCCGTTAAAAACACGCTACCTTGCTTTGTGGCAAGCAGAGTACCGGCACTCGAAGGGAAGCCGGTAAAATAACGCCTATTCTGCGGTGATTCGATAATAACGCCGTCAACATCGGCGGGAAGGGCTGCAATCAGTTTTTCTAAACTCATATTTTCACCCGCATTCAAACAATTTTCCCAAAGAAAAAGCGGGCTCTCGCCCGCCTTTGTGCTTACTTGAATTTGCGTTTACGAGCCGCCTCGGATTTCTTCTTCTTCTTTACAGAAGGCTTCTCATAGTGCTCTCTTTTACGAACCTCTTGTATGGTGCCATCCCTTGAGGTTTGCTTTTTAAAACGTCGCAGAGCACTGTCCAAAGACTCATTGTCTTTAACTTTAATTTCACTCATTCATATTCCCTCCCTCCGCTTGTGCAGGGGTATTTTTTTATTAG
>CAZMSM010000141.1:0-1914 GCA_964568955.1 uncultured Eubacteriales bacterium
CCTGGACAATGGCTGTCATATTTATGAGCATTTTGTTGGAAAGGCTGCTTGTTTCCTTGCTCAATAAACTAAAAAACCGCTAAGACCACAAGTTTTATAAAAATATCTTTAAGCGGTTGACTGTTTGCGCTTGTTTATGGTAAGTTGAAGTGTAACCTTTGCCCCAAATAAGGACGCAGGGCGCCCAAACAGGCGGTAAAGACACAGCAAATCTTGGAAGCGGTGGTTTATTGAACATTCTTGATATGGCAATTAAAACAATCATCTCGTGTTTTGCAATCGCACCGGTTGTGTATATCATTGCGGGCATCGCATTATGGCACCAAAAACCATCAAAAGGGGTAAACTACTTTTCACTGTTTATGTTTGCAAATGCCTTGTATTCTTTCGGTTACTTTTTGGAAGTCAACGCGGTTAACCCCGAAACTGCATTTTTTGTGCGAAATTTTGAGTTTTTGGCCACCATTTTTTTACCGGCTTTTTGGTTGTTGTTCCTTGTTCAAAACACAAAGCTTTTTTCAATCGCGAAGTGGTTTCCAGCCTCTTTATACGGGCTGTCCGCTGTGATTTGGTTGCTGTATGTCACCAACCCGCGCCTTGGCATTTTTTACAAGAGCATTGAATTTGAGGTCGGCCGATATGGTGGCATGATGCTGACACAAAAGTCCACGGGGTTCTACTTGCTCATTCTTTACTATGTGTTGGCCATTGTTGCCTCCGGCTTTCTCTTGCTTAAAGCAAAAAAATCCACAAAGGCAAAGCATGCACAAGAAGGCTTTCGTTTTCTGTTTTATACCTTCCAGTTTTCCTGGATAACGGTATTTTTTATTCTGGCCGGGTTCGATAAATATGTTGACCCCGTACCGCTTACCCTTATCATCATAGGGGCACTGCTGGTCTACAATGAACTCCATAACGATATGTTTGAGCGGCACATGAACAGGTGGAACAGTAATTATTCGGCCGTACGAGAACCCGGGTTTTTATTTGACTCACACGGCACCGCTGTACGGCAAAACCTCGCGGCTGAAACACTTGCAAAAGAACTCGGCAAAACACCCGAAGACTTGCTGGTGCTCATGACTCAGGCCGAAAAAAGCAGAACGCCTGTCCTATTTACAATAAATGGCGAATCAAAATGGTTTGACGTAAAAATGAGCATCTTTAATACTAAAAGAACCTTGATTAGTTACGCCTTGACAGAAGTTACGCTTAAAAAAAATGCGTCGGTTATGGCCGAACTTTTTTTTAACGCTATCGGCGATTATATTTTCACCGCAAGCCCTTCGGGCGAAATACTTTTCGCTAACAATGAATTAAAAACCATCCTTGGTTATGATGACAAGGCCATACGTCAAATGAAAATCCCGGACATATTCCCCAAGGATTTCAGACGGGAAGCCGAAAAAGCGTTTGAGCAAGTGCTGTCAAAAGATGAAACCACCCTGCGCTTGCCCTTACAAAAGAGCAACGGCGCAACCGTACCCGTTGAAACCCGCATCTGGCCCGGTGACTGGAACGGCCAACCGGTCTTATTCGGGATGTCAAAAGACATTACCATGTTTGAGGAATCGGAAGCGAAGTTTAAAAGAACCTTCTACAAGAATCCGGCGATCATGGCCATAACCGATACGGATTTTGGCGAGTTCCTAGATGTCAACGACACCTTTTTAAAAAAGCTGGGTTACACAAAACAAGAAATTATTGGTAAAACCGTCATGGGCTCGGATATCTTTGTGGATAAAAATCAGCCTTTAGTAATAAAAGAATGCTTGCAGGCACACGGTGAGCTCGCCGATATTGAGATCGATATCCATTCCAAAAACGGTGATATTTTTACGGGACTTTTTTCCGCCAGCCTTATCCAAACCGATAATTCATCCCGCTTGCTTACCGTCATGGTTGATATAACAG
>CAZMSM010000142.1:0-1895 GCA_964568955.1 uncultured Eubacteriales bacterium
CCAAAGATGAAGTTTTTGCCCTTCATTGCTACCCCAAGAAAATAGTCACCAAAGGACGAAAAGAAAAGCCCGCCAAGCATCAAGTACGCAAATGCCCGGTAGTTTGAAGAGGCAAGCATAGCAAAAACGCCAATCAAGATAAACAATGCGGCACAAACACATTTTGCAACGAGTGGCCGCCTGCCGCCTTTGAAAAAAGGCGCAAAAAGGTAGCAAGGTACAAGGATAATTTCCGCAAGCAGTGCAAACAGAAAAGCGGCGGTCCAAAAGTTCATCATGAAAACTCCCTGTCTCATTTACGGGTGGGTATCGGATTTTTCTCTTAAGAAGTTGCAAAACTCGGTTACATTCATCGTCGGTGCACAACCCATAACATCATAAGCAAAGGCGACACAGTCTTTTTCCCAAATGTCCAGCTTTACATCACGCCCCGGCTCCCCCACCGGCATCTTGCAGATTTCCATTAAACGTAACCACATGCGTGCTTTTTTAATCCGTTTCAAAAACTCGTCGTTTCCCGCCATACGCTCCGCTTCATCGAACAACCGACGGCATTTGATTAAAACCACATCATCCTGCGCTGTAAACGTATGATTTGCAGCCATGGCAAAAAAGTAATGGCGGCCACACCGATAGGCCGAAGCCAAAACCTCATCAAAGATTTCCTTCATCTTATAGGCAGCAATACCATAATAAGCCACTAAAAACTCCATTTCATGCCGTGCCACATCACAGTTGGGGTCCCACATAAGTTTTGCCATAATATAGGCCTTCAGCTCCGAACAATAACCACCGCCCCTGTTGCCGTCGGACCCTTCGTGGAACACACCTTTTACATTATTCTCCACAAAGAACTGCATATTCGGCTGAAAGGCCTGAAGCGTCGGGTGCGGATACAGGTACATGTGGAAGTTCGCAGAATAATCCCAGATATACAGACGATTGCAAACCTGCTTCCATTCCCGCAAATCCTCGGCAAAGCTGTTGCCCGACGGACTTTTTCCGCCATTGGACACATGGCATTCGGCTATGGGGTGCAGTTCACAGCACTCAATACTGCAAAGTCGAATAGTCACATTATGCCGCGGGCGTACAATTTTGGGTGCTTTACGGCTATATGTGTACGCAAGCGTATCAATCAGCACATGAGGGTAATCCTTTTCAATATCTTTTGCCACGGCGTTAACGAAATGCAAAAGGCTGCCCATTTGACTTTCCTCTTTGGCATCCAAAGCGGCGCAGGCCGGGCAAGTGCAATAATTATCCCAGTCGTTCTGAGAAACGGAAAAGATTGTCGCGTCCGGCTGCTCTTTTATCCATTGGCGGACTTTATTGATAGCGATTTTTAAAACATCGGGATTGGTCAAACAAAGCTGTGAATTTTCCACCACGCGCTTGCCATCAAGCGAGGAATAATACTCCGGATGGCTTTCACCATAGACAGATGGCGGCACCAGTGCGTTAAATGTGTGAACAAATGCACCGTATTTGATATGACCGCCCTTTTCAACAGGGATCTGTGCGGATGAGCCATTGCAACGATTGTGCAAAGCCCACTCGTGACCGGACTGAAAGATTTCCGCAAAATACGGTTCACGGTATTCCAGCGCCGGTGACTCCATACGGGAGATTTCCGGTAAAACCAACTCGCTTTTCTTTGGAATGTGTGTAACATCCGGCGTAAACCAACGACAACCAAAGTATTCCTCCAAAAGGATATAAACACCGTAAAGGGTGCCGCGCGGCCGTCCGCCGGCAATCACAACATTGCCCGTACCCGCCTTTAAGATAAAATCCTCCCCACCTTGTTGATGAGGGCCAACCTTGTCGTAGGCCATATCTTTGCGATTGGTATAGCCGATTAAGACTTCCGGACCCGTTTGTGGTTTTGAATC
>CAZMSM010000143.1:0-1873 GCA_964568955.1 uncultured Eubacteriales bacterium
GGGATTCCCATCCCGCCGCTTGCATATTGCCTGACAAATCCGATATTCTTCGAATAGTTTAACAATAGTAATTCAATAATGCAAAGCACCCTAAAGGAAGTAAATTCTTTTAGGGTGCTTTTTGATTTAGAACTCATTTATATCATACAAGCAACAAAAGAATACCGGTCAGGACAATTATCACAATATTTAAAACGATTGTTCAATAAATATTGCTATATTTTAAAAAATATAGTATAATGGGCAAAAGACAACAACAATACAAAAAAAATGTCCTGAGGGTAGAGATAGGCGGGGTTAATAGTGGACAGATTAGCGGGGATTTTATTGCCTGTGAGCAGTTTGCCTTCTCCTTACGGAATCGGCTCACTTGGGAAGGCAGCCTTTGATTTTATCGATTTTTTAAAAGAGGCCGGCCAGTCTTACTGGCAGGTTTTGCCGATAGGGCCCACCGGGTTTGGCGACAGCCCTTATCAGTCGTTTTCCGCATTTGCCGGCAACCCATATTTCATTGATATTGACATTCTAAAAATTCAAGGATTGTTGAGCGACACGCAGGTCGAAAAATCGGATTCTCATGGCATCAACGGATTTATCAATTATGAAAAACTTTTTTATAATCGCTTTTTACTTTTGAAAGAGGCTTTTTGCAAGTTTGATATCAATCAAACAGGATTCGCCGAATTTTGCGAAGCCGAAAACACTTGGCTTGACGACTATGCTTTATATATGGCTCTCAAAGAATATTTTGCCCACAAAGACTTTCAAAGTTGGCCCGACGCTATCCGCTTGCGGGAGCAAGAGGCGGTCAGTCATTTTAAAACCCTGCTTGCGGCGGAAATTAAGTTTTGGCAGTTTTGCCAGTTTGAATTTTTCAAGCAATGGGCAAGTTTGAAGTGTTATGCCAACAAAAACGATATTTCTCTGATTGGTGACATTCCCATTTACGTTTCCGGCGACGGTGCGGATATATGGGCCAATATGAATCTTTTTCAAATGGACGAAAACGGGCATCCTTTATATATTGCCGGTGTGCCACCCGACTATTTTTCGGTAACCGGGCAACGGTGGGGCAACCCGCTTTACGATTGGCAGGCAATGGAGCAGACGGATTTTGATTGGTGGAAGCGTCGCATATCGTCTTGCTCAAAACTTTTTGATGTTATTCGGATCGATCACTTTATCGGTATTGCCAGGTATTATGCCATTTCGCCGGAATGCAAAACGGCAATTGGTGGCCAATGGCGCAAAGGACCGGGGGAAAAGCTGATAAACGCTATCAACACGGCTGTCGGTTCGGCAAGAATAATTGCAGAGGATTTGGGTGTTTTACACCCATCTGTCAAAGACCTGCTTGAAAAGTCCGGTTACCCGGGGATGAAAGTTTTGCTGTTCGCGGCGGACGGTAATGATGATAACCCACATATTCCCTTTAAGTACGAAAAAAACACCACTGTTTACGTCGGTACGCACGATAACGATACGGTAGCGGGCTTTTGTAAGCGGCAAAAGACAAAAGATTTGGTGTATTTGATGGACTACTTTTGCGCCAACAACAAAAAACAGCTTCCTTTAGCGCTGATTAAAGGCGCATTTGCCAGCGTGGCGGATACGGCCATTGTGCAGCTGCAAGATTGGATTGAGCTGGACAATTCCGCAAGAATGAACGTCCCTTCCACTATAGGCAAAAACTGGGTGTGGCGCGTTTCGCCTTCCCTTCTGACACCGGAGTTGGCTTTAAAAATCAAGAGCATAACGGAGCTATATGCGAGAACCAAGCAAAAGAGTCGCCATGTGGTTTTTAAAGAAGACTCGGAGTAAATCATCTGCTGTACGCATTCAGCGTATAACAAATATAAAAAAGAAAGAGGTA
>CAZMSM010000144.1:0-1807 GCA_964568955.1 uncultured Eubacteriales bacterium
AGCGCATGGCTCAATTTTTATTTTGAATTTACACCAATTATACGGACTTAATCCTGTTGTTCTCAATATAATGTTTATTTAATATGTAACTATAATGTTGAATGTCATTTGAAATAACATTACATCCATTAGCTTTAAATTTAGCCCCAACTATACCTGTTCCGGCGAACAAATCCGCAAAAATATACTCATCACCTTTTTTATATCCAGTAACATTATAAATAGTGTTTTGCAGAAATTCGATAAGTGACAGTTTTGACCCAATATAATTCATTTTATTTCCCCGTTTCTTTTAAATTCGATTACTTCATTAATCGGACAGCTAAAACGAGAACAAATTTTATCCAATATTTCAAGCGAAACATTTTCACTGCGCCCCATTTTATCTATTGTAGATTTAGAAATACCAACATCAAGCATAAATTGTTTCTTTGTCATATCGTTGTCGATTAATAGTTTCCACAGTGGCTTATATGAAAATGGCATAATATGACCTCCAAAATAATAATGATGAAATTATAACATAAAAGTATTGATATTGCAATACTTTTATGTTGTTAATTAAAACATCATAGTCTTGACTTTCTAATTTTTGCAACACCCTCTTAGTGGTTGCAAAAATCTAATGCCAAAATATCAAGAATACCATATAAACCAACAAAACGACCTCCGTTCAATCAAGAATGGAAGTCGTTTTGTCATATATAAGCCTAAAAGCCTTATTTTAAGCCATTTTCAACACATAATACAAAAGAACCTACCGATTTCTCGATAAGTTCTTTGTATCCTACAAGTTGTAGGGTTATGGCGCGCTTGGAGGGATTCGAACCCCCGACCTACTGGTTCGTAGCCAGGTACTCTATCCAGCTGAGCTACAAGCGCATGTTCTGTCGCCAAAGTATACTATCACAACGAGTCAAAAAAATCAACCCGTTCGGTTGAAAAAATTGTTGCCCAAAATCCGACGGAAAGCATCACAGCAACAAAGTGACCGCACGCTCGATTTCGCTGTTCGAAACACCGAAAAACCGCAGATAATCCGCCACACCGCCATACTTTTGTTCAAGGAATGCATGGAGTGCTTCGATGTTTTGCGGGTAGGATTGCAGGTGGTCATCGCTGTTTTCCCAAATCAGGCCGGTGTCTTCATCCAATTCTTTTTTATAAAAGGGTTTTAAATATGTGCCGGATACCTGGTAGTCCGCTATCACGTCCTCCCTGCAAACACCCGCGAGCGAAAGGAGCATGGATGCCAAAATGCCTGTTCTGTCTTTGCCTAAAAAACAGTGGAAGACCGCAGGCGTTTCAATCTTGGCGAAAGCGTTGAAAACCTTTGCATAATTTTCGCCATATGTTTCGACACTGTTTTGATAAATGTCACGCAGAGGAACATCCGGGCGGGTAATCGCCGGGTTGACCTCCAACAGGGATATTTGAACATAGTGAATGTCATCGCCGTTACCGGAAAAGATTGACGGTCTTTCGATCGCTTCTTGGTCACCACGCAGGTCGATGACAGTCTTAATACCAAGTGCTTTTATCTTTTCCATATCGGAGGGGCTCGGGTCCCGTGGAATGCCGCAGCGCAGCAGCCTGCCGAATTGCGTCACGCCACCGCCTGCACAAGGGTATCCGCCCAAATCCCTACAGTTTATGATGTTTTCAAACGGAATACGACGCCGAACAGACATATTGCAATCTCCTCATTAAAAATTAGGGGCGGTTCTCCAAAAAAACCGTCCCTTGTTTATTATCTGGAGCGGATGACGAGGCTCGAACTCGCTACCTCCACCTTGGCAAGGTGGCG
>CAZMSM010000145.1:0-1804 GCA_964568955.1 uncultured Eubacteriales bacterium
TTTGCAGGCATGGAAGCCTGCCACTACGAGATTCATTCGGCAAGTTGCTACTACGGTTTTTAGTTTGCATTGAAAATTACTGCTCTCATCCCTTGGCCAAATTTATGCAAAGCTCAAAACATCATATGCTCCACATACCGCTGTGCAAATTCCACGCTGCTCGCTAAATCTAAATACTTCGCGTTTGCCGCTATTTTTTCGGCAAGCGCTTTTTTTTGTGGGAAAGCGGCGCATTCTATACAACCCGCTAAACTGCTGTTGCCCACGGCGGCTGTTTTTTTGCGGAGTTCTGCGGGGAAAAGCCCTATCAAAGCTGCATTGCCGGGGTTGATATAACTACCAAAACCGCCGCTTATGAGCACGCGGTCTATGTCATTTGCACAGAGCCCCGCAGAAATAATCAGCATATCAATTGCTGCTGCGATTGCCGCTTTTGCAAGTTGTAATTCTCTGATATCCTGCGCAAAAATGCTAACCTCCTCGCACAGTTCAAAACTTTTACCCGTGTGCAACAATCCGGTATCTTCCAACAGATTATTTTTTAACAGCTCCGCGGCAATATCAATAAGACCGGAACCGCAAATGCCTACGGGTAGTTTGTTGCCGATTGTCCGAACCCTGCCGTTGCCGTTGACGAGCTCATAAGAACAGATAGCACCGGTTACGGCCCCCATCCCCTGTTTGATGCTTGCCCCTTCAAAAGCCGGCCCCGCGGCCGCGGAAGACGCAAAAATCTTGTCAGCATTAAATAGGGCAATTTCGGCGTTGGTGCCTAAATCAATCAACAGTGTGTATTGTTCGCTTTCCCTCCATTGGCTGACAATGCCTGCGGTTAAATCCGCACCGGCAAAACTTGCAATGCAAGGCAGTGAGCGAATGGGTACATAAAAATCGAACCCCAAGGTCGCGCCGTCTTCCGTTTGACTTGCCAAAAAATCAGCTTCGTAAGGGAAATGCCCAAGACCCGCGCAATCCCTACCATAAAGCAAATGAAGCATGGCCGTATTGCCGGCAACGCTTATATCCGATATTGTTTGGATATCGTGCAAAGCGGTAAACTCTTTTAGCATGGCGTTAACCTGTTTGATTATAACCGACTGAAGTTCCGCAAGTTTGCCGTTAACAACCGCTTTCACCCGCGCAATTACATCCGCGCCGAAAGCAGCCTGCTTGTTTTTTTCGCCGATGGAACCAATAACTGTGCCTTTTTCATCAATCAGGGCAACAACAACGGTTGTTGTACCTATATCCACCGCGACGTGGACTTTTCCGCTTTTTTGCGCCTCACTTGTATTTAGCTGTGCAGACTCTAACACTTGCATTTTTTCGCTTTGTAGGATTTCGACCTCGGTATCTTCTTCGAGTGTGATCCCGCATGCCAATCTGATGCCCGCATTGATTGCTTCATCGGAAATTGCCGCCAATTCCCTTGCTGTCGGCTCTATATAAGGCTTTACTATCCTTACCTTGCACTTATAACAACTGCCGTTTCCACCGCAGACAGCGTTTACATCATAACCCAGGCGCGTGAGCACTTCGAGCAACTTGTCGCCTTTGGTTACCTCAATCTTATCTGTTGCGTTTTCCGTCCTGATTTCAAGCTGCATACAATCCCCCACTGCGCATTGTTTGCGCATATCTGTTATAAAATTTGTACTCCAAAATTGAACTCCACCCAGCGGCTAATCCAATATGACGTTTGCCTTTTGTTCGCTCCCACAGGGCCCGGCTACCGGCAGTGATAAGGCAAAAATATCCGCCGCGCGACACTCCAGCGCAAAAATATGTTTTGCCCGCTCGTCCA
>CAZMSM010000146.1:0-1692 GCA_964568955.1 uncultured Eubacteriales bacterium
CGGGCATAGCTGCGCCGGGCAGTCCCAAACTCGCAAGCAGTGCCCTAGTCGCATCTGTTGGGATTTGAACCAGAGCATAAACCAGCGCCGCCTTAAATGTTTGCAAAAATATTCTGACTTCCGGGGAATCGTAGGGCGTGTTTTCGTCCCCGCAGAACATGCCGGAGACGAAGAAGCCCACTAAGTCCGCAAAATTTGTGTAACTGCTCGACTCAATGCTTTCACCGACACTTGCCGCGATTTCCGCCACGCTGTCTATCGCCGGGCTGCCGGTTGTATCATAAATCGGGAGCTTTAGCGCGTCACCTAAAACACCCATTACGAGACTCAGAGCGTCATAGCCGGCTGTGCCGGGTTCGACTTTGAGCAAATTTGCGATTTTTCTCGGCGTGCCGATGTATTCGTTTATCCAGCGGCGCATCGCAGCGTAAAAATAGCCTTGGCTGAAAGCCGGAAAATCATTTTGCAGCAGTGCCAGCTGTGCCGCATTGTACCCGGGCGCTAAGTGTGCGGTGTTGATATGGTCGATGTTGTGCGTTTCCACCTGCACCGCCGTGTTCGAAAAGCGGACACAACGGTAGGAGTTCGGGTAGCTAATCAGCGACGTTGTTTCAATGTCAACAATTCGGTTGCCGGCGGCCGAAACGGCTTGGGTGATATCATTCGCGTGCTTGTGACCGGTAAAAACAATTTGGATGCCCCAGTCGGCAAATTTGCAGGATAAAACTCTGTAATCCTTTACCGTGTCGCCAACGAGGCCTTGAACGCCGAAATGCGCCAGGATGCTGTGGTGCATCATGCCGATGAGCTTTACGCCGTCGGCTTTCGCCAAAGCGGTCTGCGCTTCCACCCATGCTAGCCGAGCGGCATTGATTTCTCCTGCGTTTTCGCCGTAGATGCAGGAGTCAATGGCAATCAAGCGATAGCCGTTGCCGAGCGCCGCCGTATAACAACCGGAAGCGTTATCTTGCGCGAGTGCCTCGTTATACCCGAAGTCGGCGTAGAGGGTCTTGAAAATGGCTAAATCAATCGAATCGCCCTCCGATAGCCCTCTGACATCGTGGTTGCCGTTGATGACGAAAATACTTTTGCCCGTGCGCGCTTCAAAGCGCGCAAACTTATCCGCTAGCGCTTGGTGCTCGCCGAGCCTGCCGGAACAAGTCAGGTCACCCGGGATGATTAAGGTGCTCGATCCCGATAATTCAAATCTTGCCAGCAGCTCATTCATAATCGCATCCGACTCATAAACCAGTTCGCCTTGGGTATTGGCATGCCAATAAAGTGGGTCGCCGGGCAAACCGCTTTCAACTTCAATCGGCCCCAGCATCCCGAGTGGTCTGTAGTGCGTGTCTGCCGCTACCCAAAGTGAAAGCGGGGCCTCGGCGGAATAAACCGCCGGCCCCGCAAGTGAAATAAGAATCGAGATGCAAACGAGCAAGCTGAGTATGGCTTTTAGTTTGCTGTTCAACAAATCATCCCCCATTAGTTACCAAGTGCCAACCCTTGCAGTGCGGAAAGAATAACGGATTTTTCAACGATGTAATAAAAAACATTTTCAAAATAGTTTAAGATTCTGCCGAAATCATAAAAGACGAAGAACTTTTGAGTGGGCGCATCTTTGTACTCCAAAATAAACGGCTGAGAATAAAGGATGCCGCCTTCGCCCCAAATTTCCGCCCGGACATAGGTGCC
>CAZMSM010000147.1:0-1632 GCA_964568955.1 uncultured Eubacteriales bacterium
TGCTGTTTGATCGAAAACCTAAGGCGTTCCTAGCGTTTTGTCTTGCGATCAAATTTATTTCTTCCACTGCGCGATTTCCCTTTTCACTCTGTTTTTGGCGTAGGTCAGCAGGAACTTTCTGCGCGAACGGGTGTGGCCGCGTTTGTTGTTTTTTGCGGCAAACGCCTGCTCCGGGGTCAAAGCAAAGGGAATCTCGCGTTTTTCCAATGAATCATAAAGCTCCGTTGCGCAAACGGCCTGTGGCTCGTCCACAGTTACCGTTGCCGCGAGCAGGACAATCTTTTCGTCCATTGGCAAAACAATCTCTCTTGCGTCTGCCGGGATTTGGAAGGAGTACTTAAAAAAATATATTTGCTTGCCGTATACGTCGCCGTCTTTGCTGTGGGCATGTGTGGAGTGCCAGGCGAGCGTATCTTTTTTAATGTAGCCTGCTTCACCCAGGTTTAATAAATCCCATGCGCCTGGGCGTTCGTCAGCGGACTGAATCTTTACCGGAACAGTCATGCTGTCAATGTTAAACACAACCTGACGGTCGCCGTCAAAAGCGGCGGCAATGATGTGCAGCATGGTGAAGCCGGGGGGGATCGGTATGTGTTGCGCCTTGCAGGCGAGGGCATTCATTGCGCCGTCTGCGGTTGAACCTGTTTGAAAGCAAACACCGCCACAAGTAATCTCTCCGGGGAACTGCTCCGCGGGCACAGAGTGCCCGTTGGGCAGGAAATGCCCGTTGGGCAGGGAGCCGACCGCGGAGTTGGCATTGGTGGTTACGGCATTGAGGTTGAAGGGCAGGTCGAGCGAAATCGCCTTCATTGCGCACGGATTTTCTTTTTCTTTTTTCATTGTAAGGGCAAATGTTTTCGGTTCAAACGCTTTGATGTCAAAAACAAGCTCGCCGTTTTCAACCCGCGCGGTACCTTTTTCTTCCTCGGTTGCCCAAACCTCGCGTGCGGATGTTATGCCCCCACCTATGCGTAGACGAACAGCTTGGTGGTCATTGCCTTCACCCTCGTTGACACGCACGATCGTTTCATCGGAACTTTGCGCTTTTTTAATGGCACGGATAAGTACGCCCTTGTCGCTCACGGCGCAAAAGGAGTATTCCGTGCCTAACCTGCCCGGGGAAGCGGGCACGGCAAACGCGTTCATCGGTTGGATAAATTCCATCGCAGCTTGCTGTGTGCCGTTTTGCCACGAGCGGGCGTGAGAATAAACAGCGAAGGAATAGCGGTTGAGACCAAACTCCAGCAGATGCTGGGCATCCCGATAAGCGCTGCGCGGGGAATGGATACCGGTTAAGCGCAAGGTGTTGTCGTTTGTCTTGTCCCACCCTATCTTGCTGTCGCTGAAGATTGAAACGCCGAATTCACCACCGGCATCCCTTATATCCGCCCAGTTTTGTGCCGGCACCTCGTACAGGGAGGGGCGGCTGTTGCCCCGCTCAATAACACCGAGCCCCAGGTCGTAACTTGCCTTTTTGTTTGCGGCAGTCAAGGGGAATTCGCTTTTGAGGAGGGTTCTCAGCGACCGCCAGTCAATTTCGTTATATACATTCACCGTTTCGCCGCCGGCATCCAGGGAAATAATCTGTTTAAACACGGAGCCCGCGGCGGTGCGTATGGTTTCTATGGCAAT
>CAZMSM010000148.1:0-1595 GCA_964568955.1 uncultured Eubacteriales bacterium
ACGGTGGTGTGAGAGGACGGCTACTCAATTAATGGGTAGCCTTCTACTCGATTAACATTATTTTATAGCCCAACGCAATTTGGCACAACGCGCACGGGGGTTGGAATTGCATTCTTCCTGTGATGGGCGAATCGGGTCGCCCGCTATTTCCCGATAAAGGCCTTCGCGGTAAAAACGCCGAAACGATTTTTTAACAAGACGGTCTTCCCCCGAATGAAAAGAAAGTATGGCAACACGCCCGCCCTCGGCAAGCACATCGGGCAGCTTTTCTAAAAATGCGTACAAGACCTCAAACTCATCGTTGACATCAATTCTTAGCGCTTGAAAACACCGCTGACAGGATTTTTTAACCTCGTTTTTCCTGTCTTTTTCCGGAATGAATTTTAAGGCATCCTTAATAATTCCTTGCAGCTGTGTTGTTGTGGCGATGTCGCTTCCTTTTCTAATCTCGTTTATAATGGCGCGGGCGATCTCCTTCGCATGGGGCTCGTCCGCGTTTTCTGTTAACATACCTTGCAGTTCATCCTGTGCAATGTTTTTTAAACGTACTGCTGCAGATGTGCCTTTACTCGGGTCCAATCGCAAGTCTAAGGGGCCTTCCTTCTTGAATGAAAAACCACGTTCGGGATTATCAATTTGCATGGAGGAGACCCCCAAATCAGCCAACACAAAATTCAGGGGCCCCGATTCGGCAACTATCCGGTCAATATCCGAAAAGTTCATTTGTTTGATTTTTAAAATTTCCGGGCCAAAGCCTTGGCCTTCCAAGCGTTCCCGGGTACGTGCCAATTCAAGGGGGTCCACATCAATGGCATACAAGACCCCTTTCGAGTCTAAGCATTGAAGCATCTCCAAAGTATGGCCGCCATAACCCAGCGTGGCATCTAATCCGGTTTGCCCCGGCGTAATCTGCAAAACTTCTAATATTTCTTCAACACAAATCGAACGGTGCATGCCGGCGGGCGTGCTGCCCCGCTGTATAACTTTCGCCACGTCGTCGGCATACTTTTCCGGTTGCAGCTCTTTATATTTTTCACGAAACGCTTTAGGGTGGGTACCACTATAGCGCACACGCCTTTGGTGCTTTTGGTTTTCCATAATCCTGCTCCTTTGGGTAACTTGGGTAAATTTGGTAAATTGGGAAAATTGGGTAACATAGATTTGCAACTCACCCGGAAACAATGGTATCAAATGCACCGGATAAAAACAAGCCCGTGAAGAAGAATATCGGGCAACCGGGCGTTAAACTTCGTGTATAACAGCGGAAAATATCTATTGCTAACCCTGCGCCATTGTGCTAATATGGCACCGTTGATATAAATAACAGATAAACACGGACGGTTTTGGGATTCATCGGTGACAACAGAATCCTTTCTAAAGTGTTCAAAGGTTTTGACGCAACTGATTCTTCGGTACTGCAGATTTTACACCGACGAGGTTGGATTTTGGTCAGGTAAAAGATGAGAGATTTGGGCACAAATCATAGAACCGTCCCCCGTGTTGTGTATCGGATAAACCAAGGCACCCTACACTAAATTTCGTAGAGTGCCTTGGCTGTTTTACAATTTTCACGCTATCCAAGCGTAATACTTACC
>CAZMSM010000149.1:0-1534 GCA_964568955.1 uncultured Eubacteriales bacterium
TCCGCATAGTTGCCCGCACCGCTGCGGTTAAAAATATTGCCGGTGGCGGTCACCGTTTCGCTGTGCTTGCCCTCGTCCGCGGTGATATGCAAGGCCACTCCACCGGTGCGGTCAAAATAGTTACCGGTCAAGTTCAAGGTGTTGCTGTTTTTAAAATAAAAGCCGGCAAAATGGTTCCATTCCACCCGGTTGCCCGTGGCGGTAACCGATGCCGCAATTTTATCCGCATAAATGCCCGCCCCCTCGTTGCCGGACATCCAGTTGTCCAGAATAAAACCGTCCCAGCCGTTGATATATAATCCGTGCCCCGTGTTAAAGCAAAGCATGCTGTGGCGGATGGAAAAACACCAAATGCAGTTGAGGTGCACACCGTTCCCGCTAAAGCCATCCACGCGGCAGTCCTCAATCGTCGGGGTATCTTCCTCCCCACCGCCGTTGTACTCATCATACGTCACCATTATGCCATGTACCCCTTTGCCAAGCTTACCGCCGAAAAGGCACAGCCCCTTGACCGTACAGCCCGCGGCCTTGGTAAGGTTTAGCAAGCAAGGGGCATCCGCGTCGTTGAGTGTGAGGGTACTGCTCCCGTTATGGCGAAAGGACCACGCCGGGGTGCCGCTGATGTGAACGCCCCTGGGTATGGTGAGCATCCCACAAAGGTAGTTGCCCGGTGGGACGACAACCGCCCCGCGAACCTCGCCGGCTTTGTCCAGCGCCTGCTGAATGGCCTTGGTAGAGTCTGTTTTTCCGTCGCCGATTGCGCCGAAATCAGTGACGTCGAATACGTTAGTCATGTTGAATTGCTCCTTTTGTAGGGGACGCGTTTTGCATCCCAAAATGTAGGGAACGACCCCTGCGTCGATCCGTGTTTGAAGTTAAAATTATTTCTCAAAAAATCTACCTTTCTCAATAAAAAAAGATATTAAACTTAGAATATGCTATAATACAAGCATTATTATGCTTGATTGGGGTGGGCTATATGATGCGCAGTAGTAAATCCGAGCTTGTTCTATACAAAACAAAAGGCAGCGACATTAAGCTTGAAGTGAATGTTAAAGACGATTCTGTCTGGCTTAACAGAAAACAAATGGCGGACCTGTTTGACAGAGACGTGAAAACAATCGGTAAACATATCAACAATGCTCTGCGTGAAGAACTTACGGACATTCCAGTTGTCGCAAATTTTGCGACAACTGCCGCGGACGGTAAAACTTACAAAACAGACTACTATAACCTTGATGTGATCATTTCCGTCGGATACAGAGTAAAATCACAGCGCGGTGTTGATTTCCGCCGTTGGGCAAACAGTGTGCTGAAGGACTACATCATCAAAGGCAGCGCAGTAAATGCCGGCCGTTTAAAACAACTGGGTAAAATAGTAAAAATATTGAAACAGGCGGACAGCAGACTTGATGCCAGGCAAGTGCTCAGTGTTATTGAAAGATATACGGTTGCCCTTGATTTGCTCGACGGTTACGATCACCAAAGAATTCAAAAGCCAAAAGGGTCGCAAGCAGTTTATGTTCTAAGCTAT